>CALXSO010000064.1 GCA_944391155.1 uncultured Clostridia bacterium | reverse complement strand
ATTGAAGCTATAACAGAATATCTTAAAGGTTCTGTTCCTACTAAAACTGAAATAAAAAAATTGATTGCTGATGTAGTTGCAAGTGTAAATAGCAAACTACCAAATTATAAACATATAAAAAATTTTATTATACGAGATAAAGAATTTGAAAAAACAACAACTCAAAAAATTAAAAGATATGGTACTAATATGAAATTTAATGAAAAAAATTAGAATATATTTGTTATTATGAATAAAAAGGAATTGAAATTTTGTCAATTCCTTTTTTATGGAAAAACTAATTATTTAGATTTTCTCATATGAAATTTTTATATAAAATATTCTTTATAAATTTTTGTAGTCCATGCTGAATATTCTATATTTTCTTGTGTATATTAGAAAAGAATTAGCAGCATCCTCCTCTATTTCCACCACAACAGCAGCATAGTAAAATTATTAAAATGATTATCCAGCAGCAGTCATCACCAAATCCGAATCCACCGCATCCTCTGTTCTCTGGCATAGTCTAGACCCCCTTTCGAAAACATTTTTCTTGTTTTCTTTTGTTGTTCTTTCGTATAGTATATAATATGGAGGGGGATTATTTTTGGTTACTATTTTTTTGTATTTCTGTAATATTACTTCAAAGTATCAATAAATCATGTACTCTTTCTGTCTATCATAATATGCAACATATTAACAGAAGTATTGGAGACATCAATCTTAAAGAAATTGAATATGAAAGATTGATGAAGAATTATCAAGCTATTATATTGGTATAGAATATAATGATTTAGGTTTGGTTTATCCTGAAAATATTGTAAGACTTGATTAATGCAAATAGCAACAAATCGGACATAGTAAATGCTATGTCCGATTTGTTGCTATTTTTGGTGCAGGTAGTGGGAATCGAACCCACACGCCATTTCTGACAATGGTTTTTGAGACCATCCTGTCTACCAGTTCCAGCATACCTGCATATTTGTTACTTTATTATACTAACACATTTCTTGAAAATTGTCTAGTATTTTTTTAATAAGGTAGAAAATATTTAAATTCTATCTTACTATTCTGTATGGCATAAAAGTAATCCGTCTGAAAGGTTGATATATAAAGATTTTTTATCAAAAAAGGCTTTAGTTCTACCTATTATGCTTTGACAAAAAAACACTTATATATCAACCTTTTAGACTAATCTATAAAATGAAGTCTGAATAGTAAAATTCTATTTATAATTTAATATTAATTTTATATATAAGTTCAAAATATTGATATATAAAGATTTTTTTTCAAATCTTTATATGTCAATATTTTGAACAATTTTTAGTACTAGCTAAAATTTCTACTTTATTTTTATATGTGTATAATTTTTTTATTTTTTGGAAATTTTTTGTTTTTTCACATTTTCTTTTTTTATATTTTCTTTCATTTCTTTTTTCTTTTTTGCTATTCTTTCTTTTCTTTTTTCTTCATCTAAATCATATTCTAATAAACATATATTTTTTAGTACAATATCAGCAAAATCATCTTTATCTTCTAATTCTATTATTCTAAAAGTTGATTTTCTTTTTAAAACTAATGGTAATTTGCCAATATCTACTAAGCATTTACTTGATAAATCCATTCCAATTGGTAATGTCTTATTTTGATTATCATATAAACAAGAATTTGTAATTCCTATTGCATTTGTTTCTTCTGTCAAATTTATTTTATATAAATATAGTTTATCTGCATCAGAATGTAATAGAATCTGTATTTCTTCTTCTGGATTTACGTTTACTAATTGTAATGTGTTTCTTTTTATTTTTTCATCACACATTGCTTTATATACAGGTATTTGTCCTTTTATTTTATTTTTTTCTAAAGCTTTTTTTATGTTGTTTAAAATTTTTTCAAGTGCTAACTTATAGCCTAATGTTTTTGTTGATTGGTTTATTTCTAATATAGAATATTTATCTTTTCTTGCTTCTCTATGTCTTTGATTTCCTATCTTTCTTATTTTTCTGCTATCGTCTATCATTCCTCCAAATATATCAAATTCTTCTTGATTTGATAAATTTTTTTCTTCTTGTTCATGCTTCTTTAAAGATTTTAAACTAATCTCAACATCTTTTGGTAAAATTGCGTTTGTTTTTATTTTATTTAGTATATTTAATAATTCAGTTGAAGCTATATAACAACTATCTAGTTCTTCTTTTGATAAAATTTTTCTTTGTTCTATGTCTAGTTTTTTTCCAAAGTTTTCGAAATCTTCTTTGTAATTAAATACTTTTGTTATCTTTTTGATTATATTAACTTCTTCTTCTTCTCCTTCAGGAAGTTGTTCTATTTCATCTTTATTACTATATTTCCAAAATTCAAAAATACTCTTTTTATGTTTATCAATTTCTTGAATATACAATGTTGCATTTTCAATTTTTTTTGCTAGATTTTTACTTTTTAATTTAAATGCATTGATGTCCATTACTGTATTTTTTAAATCTGTTTCGTATTCCTCAAGTTCTTTACATTTTTCTACTAATTCTTCTATTGTATAATTTTTCTTCCATTTTTTATTGTCTAATTCTATTCTTGATGTTGTTTTTTCTTTTTCTATTTCTCTTATTGTTATGTTATCATTTTTTTCTAATCTCATTTTATTTTTTCTACTTTTTTTATTATATTTAAAGTAATATTTGAATTTTCCAAAAAATGTCTTTTTACATTCCAAAAATGTTGAAATTTGTTTTTCTTTTTCTAAATATTCTATTTCTTGATTTGTTATTAAATTTTTTAGTTTTTCTAATCTTTCTTTGGCATCTTTTATTTTTGCTTCTGTTTGTACTTTCTTTTCTTCTGATGACATAAATTCATTTTTTAGGAATGTTGGAAGTGTCATATATTCTAGTTTTTGATCATTGATGTAAAAATCTATTCCACCTGCTTTATTAATATTTGTATTAAAATTATAATAATTTGGCACTTCTGTTTGCAATATAAACATTGCTTTTAATAATTTGTAAAATTGCATAGCTGAATTTGTAGTTTTCAAAGTTATTTTATATATGCTTTTTATCTCTTCAAAAACATTTGTCTCTCCAACTATTTGCATTGTAAATCTATTTTGTTTATCATATACTTCATATATTAATGGCCAATCTTTTGTAAATAGCCATAAGTAATTTTCAATATCATTTATTTCTGATTTTGTAAAATATTTTTCTGAATAGTTTAAGCTACTTATTGGTACAAAAATTTTATCATCTTTTATATTTTCTATTTTTCTTTTTAATAAATAAAAAAATGTAGAATAATCAGAGTCTTCGGTTGGTACTAGCATAAAATATTTATTTGTAGTATCTGAATAATATATTTGCCATAAATAGTTTCTCTCAAATTTAACTTTAAATGGTATTTTTTCTGATAATTTCTTTTGTTCTTCTTCTATCTCTTCTATTTCTTCAATCTTTACTTGTTTTAGCATATTTAAAAAAATAGCATGATATGGAATGTTTTCTTCTGTTTTATAATCTAAATATACTCCTAGTGGTTTTGCTTTTTTATATTTTTCTTGTAAATCATCCATTCTATTTGTAGGAGTTAGCATTATTTCAATGTCTTGTACAGGAATAAATTTATATTGCTTATATTGTTGTTTTTCGTTAAATATTTTTGGTGCTTTATATTTTAATGGCTTATATTTTATTATTTCATCTGGAATGTTTTCTAAATCTAATCCTATATAATTTAATTTTGCTGTTATTTCATCATTTTTTGTTGTTTTTTTTCTTGGCAATTTAATTTTCTCCTTTCAGATGATTTTTCATTTTAATACATCATAAAATGTTTCAAATTCAAACCCTTGATTTTTAAAGTATTCTATAACTTGTGGTAAAGTTTCTGCTGTGGTCTTTTTTGCTTTGGCATCATGCATAAGTAATACTATACTATTCTTCCCTTTTGTTGTTCGTTGTAATGTTTGCATTATTCTGTCCATAGATGGATTTAATACTTCTGAATCTCCTGTCAATGCGTTCCAATCTACATTTAAAATTTTATTCTGCTCTAACAGTTCTTTTGCTTGTGTTTTAATTTCTGAATATTTACCTCCAACTAACCCTCCTGGAAATCTAAATAAGCAAGAGTTGAAATTTTCTTGATTTATAGCTTTTTTAACTGCTTCATTAGTTTTGGTATATTCCTCTAAAACAGCTTGTGGTGATGAATATATCTGCTCATATATATGTGAATATCCATGATTTCCAATAAAATGTCCTTTTTCATATATTTCTTTTACTTTATCAGGCATTGCATCTACTCTAGAACCTAATACAAAAAAGTTTGCTTTTATTCCATACGTTTGTAAAACATTTAGAATTGTGCTTGTGTTCTCAGAAGGTCCATCATCAAAAGTTAAAAATACTCTTTTGGTTTCTGAACTATATATGTGTTCTATATTATTTTTATTTTCCTCCCATCTCTTTTGTTCTTTTTCTTCTTTTTCTTTTAGTTGATTTGATATTTCAATTAATTTTTGATTTTGCATATCTATATTCTTTAACATTATTATATTATTTATTGAATAATATCCAATTAATAATAAAGTAAAAATTACAAGTATAATTACTATTATTGTAAATGTTACTCTTTTTTTATCAACATATT
Source organism: uncultured Clostridia bacterium (assembly GCA_944391155.1). Classification (GTDB taxonomy): domain Bacteria; phylum Bacillota; class Clostridia; order TANB77; family CAG-508; genus CAG-269. Next base: position 1,537 of record CALXSO010000064.1, on the reverse strand, counting down.
TTTTCATACTATACACATTGTATCCAACATATTTATTTCTACCAAATTTAAATTTCATTGTTTGTTCTCCATTATCTTTTGCCTATATTTTTTTCTCTTCATTTGTTGATAAATTGATTATTTTTATATTTGTGTTTTCTTCTATTTCATATGCTGAATTTCCTATGAATTTTGTATTGCTATTTAGGTTTGTATTTTCTTCTTGTTTAGTTTCTAAATTTATTGAACTTATTGAATTTGATGTGTTCAAATAATATACTTTGTTTTTATTTATGTATAAAATATTTTCTTCTGATACTTCTAATGTACATATTTCTTCTAGTTTTCCATCTTCCACATTAATTTTTGATATCGTACATTGTTCATTTATGTCATCAGATGTTCTCTTTGTTACTATATATGTATTATCTAAAAATTGATATATCTTACCTGATATTCCTATTGATGTTTCTTCTTTTGTTTCGAGATTATATATGTATGTCGTCTCTTGATTTGTGTAGTCAATATATATTAAATTGTCTCCACATACTCCTATTGTAAATTTTCTTCCTTCCTGCAATAGTTCTTGATTTGTGCCGTCTAAATCCATGGTATATAATTTTCTGTCTTGTGTTGTATAAAAAATTTTATTATTTTCTATATAAAAATAATTTTTTATACTACTTGCAATTTCTGTTATATTACTTCCATCTTTGTTCATTTTGCACAAGCTACCTTGTGGATTTTGATTTATTTGATCATAACCAATTTGTTTAACAAAATATATACTATCTTCTGTTAAACTTATTTGTAATGTTATATCATTATATATTTTCTCTACGTTTCCTTGTAAATCTATCTTGTATATTCCTTGTCCTTCACCATATTCTGGAATGCAATATATATTTTCGCCATCAAAATACATTTTATCTATTTCTATTTCTAATGTTGCTATTTTATTTTTTTGTTCATTTTTTTCTATTAAATATATTTCTTTGTCATTGGCTAATGTAATTTTATCTTCATATTGACAAATTAGATTGCCTTCTTGCATACTTTTTTTTATATTTTCTTTAATATCTGTTTCTGATTTACTTAAAGTCTGCTCCGCTTGTGTTCCAACCATTTGAGTATTATTTTCTATATTATCATCTTTTTTTGTTGCTAATACTATTATCATTACAATAATTAGTATTAATAATATACTTCCTAGAATTATTTCTGATGTGAATTTTTTCATATGTTTCTTCCTCTCTTTTCTTAAAATTCGTTTTCATTTTACTACATTTTTTTACATATTGCAAGTGATTTCTATCTAACCTTATGGAGATTTTCGTTACAATTGAGACTTAATTTTGTAGATGATTCCAAAAGGTTGATATATAAATATATTTTGTTAAAGATTTAAAGTTTTTTGACAAAATATATTTATATATCAACCTTTTGGACTGATTAATTTTATGTTATACTAAATTGTAACAGATTTTATGTTGTATATGCAAAAATTCATATATCATCAAGATAGGAATTGATTTTCCTATACAATAAAAAAGGCCAC
>CALXSO010000063.1 GCA_944391155.1 uncultured Clostridia bacterium | reverse complement strand
TAATAAACTATATTCACTATGTATGTGTAAATGTACAAAATCTGACATTTTTTCTGCTCCTATCTTTGTTATATTTTTATTATTCTATCACAATCTCTTTTAAAAATCTATTAAATATTAATTTTTTACAAACTTTAGAGATAATCTTATTACTATTCATTATGGCATAAAAAATAATCTGTCTGAAAAGTACCGAAGCTACATAAGTGAGGCTCACGCGATACTTTTTATAGGTAACCTTTCTTATTGTATACGGAAAAATCCAAATATGGTCAAGATAAAAGTTGATTTTTCCTAATACAATAAAAAATAAACAAGTTAAGTTTAAGTCTTAACTTGTTTATTTTAACAATTATTATGAAATATTATGAAAAGTATTTGTCCAACATTGCCCATATAATTGTGTGTCTTTTCTTTACTGCAATGGAACGTGTGACTCCTTCTGCATCAACGCAGTAGATTTTCGGAGTCTCTTCATCTTCATATCTATCTTTATCTACTTTCAATGTGACAGTTATAGGCAAAACCTCTACTATTTGTTTTGCAATCACATTGTCTTCTGGATACAACATTACCAATGAACACATTCGTGCTAATAATTCATCCCGGTCAATTTCTTTTTTTCTTACATCTCCGTTCTTCTTCCATTCATACATAATTGTTTCCTTCATAATTTTTCCTCCTTCATGAAATTATTCATTTGACGGATTTATATGTTACATATCTGTATTATATCATCATTTTTCACTTTTTCAATAGTTATTTTTACTAAAACACTCTTTAATTTTCTTTAATTTTATTTACCCCTTTAATTTTATTTGCAGAATCTATGTCTTCCAATAGTTACTGTCATTGGTCTTGACCAAATCCATTTATTTGTTGCTGTTGCCGGATTAAAATAATATATAGCTCCATAACTTGGATCCCATCCATTCATTGCATCTTGTGCAGCTTTTTTTGCTGTTGAGTCTGGGGTTAAGTTTATTTGTCCATCTCTTACTGCATCAAATGCTCCTGACTGATATACTACACCTGATAGTGTGTTTGGAAATGAACTACTTTTTACTCTATTTAGTGCAACTGCTGCTACTGCAACTTGACCAGTATATGGCTCTCCTCTAGCTTCCCCATATACTACTCTTGCCAATAAATTTAAATCACTTGAATTTGTTGATGTTGAATTGCTACTTGATGAACTTGATGAATATATCCCCATTGCTTTTAGTGTTGCAGGTCCTGCTATTCCATCTACTGTTAGTCCATTTTTTCTTTGAAAATATCGCACCGCTTCTTGTGTTTGACTTCCATATATTCCATCTATATTTCCATTGTAATATCCCCATCTTTTTAGTTTTGTCTGTATCTGAGTTACTTCATTTCCTCTTGAACCATATTTTGATAGAGCTTCTACATTATCGCTTTTTAAAATTATTCCTATTGTCGATATTGCACATATTGTAAAAAAAGTTATAGCTAAAATTATCTTTTTTTTATTTTTTTTAATCATAAATATCACCTGCTAAAAATTTATTTACATATATTTTTAGCAGGATTGTAAATTATTATACATTTTGTTATTATTTAAATTTTAAATTAGAATTTATGAACAATTTTCGCATAATATTGTTTCTAATCCTAATTGCAAATCTATCATTCCATTTTTATAGTTATAATCTAAATTTATCAGTTCTTCTAAAATTTTTCTTAATTCTCTTTCTTTAAAATATCTTGCTTGGTTTTTATATTTGTTTATTAAAAACATCTGATTTGGTTTCAAATTTAAACTTGACGCTATTTCTTTGTTTTCCTTTATAGCTATACTTGTTACATATATTTTTTTGAAATGATTATATAATGTAATTAAAATTTTTTGTATTGGTTCTTTTTGATATATTAAATTATGCAATACTTCTAATGCTTTCTTTATTTGTCTCTTTCCTAAATTATCTGTTAAATCAAATATTACACTTTCTAATTTTTTTATACATAATTTATCAATATCTTCATTTTGTATTTTTCCACCTGCTCCTGCATATTCGATTAATTTTCTTATTTCATTGATTAATTCTTCCATATTTGTTCCACAAGATTCGATGAAATATTGTAGGGTATAATTTTCTATTTCTACTTTGTACATATTACATATACTTTTTAATCTTGATATTAATTGTGCTGGCTTTTGAAAATCAAACTTGCATACTACTCCGTTTTTGTCAATTATATTATATAATTCTTGTTTTTCTGCTTCTTCTTCAATGATTATTAATATGATACTTTGTTTTATTAGATCAAGGTTCTCTGACAAATATTTACATAAATTTTCTTTGATATTTGTTATTTCATTATTTTTTCTTTTTGTTTCTTTTTTTAGTAATCCTGTATTTTTTGCTATAATTAATTTCTTGTTATATCCAAAACTTGGTGTCTCTATTTCTGATATTATTGTGCCTACATTTGTTTCATCTATTAATACATAATTAATTCCTTTTATGGTTTCTCCAAATATGTTTTTTATTTTTTTTGTATTTTTTTCTATAATATATTTTTCTTCTCCAAAGAATAGATATAATGATTTTAATTCTTTATTGTTTAATTCTTTTTCTAAATTTTCTATACTATACATATTTTCTTGTATGATATATTTAATAACTTAAATACATCATACACTCCTTCCTTCATTTATTTTTATATTCTTAATATTATCCCTAAGAATTAGTGATTTTAATATTCTTCTATTCCTATTACTGTTATAATTTTTGTGCAAATTTACATGAGTGTGCGTGGCAAATTGCCATTGCCATACTGTCTGTTATATCGTCTAGCTTTGGAAGTTTTTCTTCATTTAATATCATTTTTACCATTCTTTGTACTTGTATTTTGTCTGCTCGTCCATAACCAGTTACTGCTTGCTTTACTTGTAACGGTGTGTATTCAAATATGTCCAAATTTCTAAGTCTTGCCGTCATTAATATTACTCCTCTTGCTTGTGCTACATTTATTGCTGTTTTTGCATTGTTGTTGAAAAAAAGCTCTTCTATTGCCATTGCGTCTGGATTATATGTTGTTATTATTTCGTCTAAATCTTTATTTATTTTTTCTAGTCTTAATGGAAATGATGTTTTGGCTTCTGTTAATATTGCTCCTGATTTTTCTAATTTGAATTTATTTCCTATATAATCTATTATACTGTATCCTGTTATTGCAAATCCTGGATCTATTCCTAATATTCTCATTTTTCTCTTTTCTCCTCTTTTCTTTTGAACTTATGTTCATATTATATCATATGTTTTATTTTTTTCAATATATACTTGTCTAATTTTGTGATTTTATGTTAATATCTATTTTACATTAATATTCGTTCTTTTATTATGTATTTTATTTCAGCCGGCTTACTTTTTACTGGAGTGAATTGTAAATATTTTTATATTAATACCCCAACTAATTAATAGTTGGGGTTGTATTAATTTTTTGTTC
>CALXSO010000062.1 GCA_944391155.1 uncultured Clostridia bacterium | reverse complement strand
CAGAAGACAATAGAGATGTAATATATGGAGTTGTAAAAAATTGTTTCAAAGAACCTGTATGTGATGCAGTAGTAAAATTAGTAGAAATCATATATGACTGTGGTAAAGAGGGAAGAAGACCAATAGGTCACACTTTCACTGACAAAGAAGGAGAATTCGTATTTGGACCTCTATGCCCTGGAAGAAAATATGCTTTACAAATTTGGGTAAATGATACTCAAAAAATAAAAATATGTGCTAAATGCCATCATGAAGGAAAATGTTTAAGAGGCGAAAAACACGAAAAATGTGATTGTTTTTTAGAAGAAAAATGCAAAGACGATAAAAAAGATTGCGAAAAAGAATGTGAAAAGAAATGCGAAAAAGACTGTAAAAAAGATTATGAAAAAGAATGTGAAAAAAAATGTGAAAAAGACTATAAAAAAGATTATGAAAAATATTGTGAAAGAGACTACAAATAATAGACTTAAATAAAAAGGCAAATTTGCCTTTTTATTCTTTATATAAAGCAATATAAAAACATTTTACATTATAAAACACCCATTTTTTTAGCAAATTGTTTTCCTTTTTTCATCATTTTCTTTTTATTTTTACTCATCATATCACTCTCTGAATACATCATAAGTAAACCAGCTGTAACAATTCCTCCTAAAATCAATCCTTTAGTAAATTTCATGATTAATCCTCCTTTTCCTTTTTTAATATATTGTTGTCATTTTTTTCGTTTTTATACTCTTTAAATATGGAATATATTTCATGAAAAACTATAATGACTAAAAATCCACCAAAATATTTTTTTAACACATTAACATCTGTATATATTGCAATATTTGCACCTATAATAGCACCTAAAATTCCAAATATTGCAATATATATTCCTAATTTTAAATTTATATTTTTATTTTTCAAATTTACTATAATTGCCATAATTGACGTGGGAATAAAGAAAATCAAATTTGTAGCCTGTGCTATATGTTGATCTATATTACACACTACTGTAAGCATAAAAATTAATATAGTACCTCCACCCATACCAGTTCCACTAACAATACCAGATACTATTCCTATTAAAATTTTAATCATGTCAGTCCTCTCTTTACTAAAATAAAACCGTAAATACATAAGAAAGGTTACGAAGCTACATAAGTGAGGCTCACGCTGGTCTTTCTATAGGTAACCTTTCTTGTTGTATACGGAAAAATCCATATAGGATCAAGATAAAAGCCAATTTTTCCTATACAATAAAAAATCCTTAAGCCGTTAACATTCTAAAAGCTACATAAGACAAAATAACAGTAAAAACAATTTTTAAATACTTTTCAGGAATTTTCCTCAATAATTTTGCTCCAATATATCCACCTGCTGTTCCTCCTATAGCACATAAGACAGATAATTTCCAATCAATAAAATGTCCTTGATAATAGAAAAAACTACTTGTTATAACCATTGGTAATATACAAAACACAGATGTTCCTCTTGCTTGATTTGACTTTAACTTAACTAAATACATAAATGCAGGCACTAAAATCAATCCTCCACCTGTTGAAAAAAATCCACTTACAAATCCAGATATTATACCTATTAAAGCTAATTTCACATTTTTTATCATATAAAAAAACCTACTTACTTTTTTTTAGTAGGTTTTCCAATTTTCATATTTTTATTATTAATTTACTCAATTTTTATTTTAAATATTTTATATATAAAATCTTATTATCATTCAGAACAAAATTACCAATCAATCCATTTTAAATAAATTTGATGATTTTATAGATAAATTTATGGTATATTCTCATCTTTAACATAATACTTTGTACCAACCATCTCATCTGGTAAATATTGTTGTTCAACATAATGCCCTGGAAAATTATGTGGATAAAGATATCCTTCACTATACCCTAATTCTTTCATTTTCTCGATAGGTGCATTTCTAATATGCATTGGAATTTCACCAGTATCTTTATTTTTCACGTCATCTAGTGCCATATTTATAGCCATATATGAAGCATTTGATTTTTTAGAAGTAGCTACATATATTGCCGCTTCTGATAATAATATCCTTGCTTCTGGCATTCCTATCATATGTACAGCCTGCATTGCACTATTTGCAACAACTAGTGCATTAGGATTTGCCATTCCTACATCTTCAGATGCACAAATAACAATTCTTCTTGCTAAAAACATCGGATCTTCTCCTCCATTTAAAGCCCTAGCTAAATAAAAAACTGCTGCATCTGGATCAGAACCTCTCATTGATTTAATAAATGCACTTATATTATCATAATGGCTATCACCATTTTTATCAAAAATAGCTTTTCTATCTTGTACACTATTTTTTATAATATCATCTGTTATATGAATATACCCATCTGCATCCATATTTGTAGTTAGTACTGCTATTTCTAATCCATTTAGTGCTGTTCTTACATCACCATTTGCAATTACTGATAGTTTCTTCAATGTTTCATCAGATATTTCTATATTATATTCTCCTAATCCATCTTTTCTTTCTAAAGAATTCTTTAAAATTGTAAATATATTATCTTCAGTTAATGGTTCTAATTTTATCACCATTGATCTTGATATCAAAGCTTTATTTACTTCAAAATATGGATTTTCTGTAGTTGCTCCTATTAAGATAATAGTACCATTTTCCACAAATGGAAGTAATGCATCTTGTTGTAATTTATTAAATCTATGTATCTCATCTATAAATAATATACTTTTCCCAGATGGATTGAGCATAAAGTTTTTTGTCTCTTCAATTACTTTCTTAATATCTGCCACACCTGATGTTACTGCATTAATTTTATAAAATTTATATTTTGTGGTTTCACTTATAACTCTAGCAAGTGATGTTTTACCACATCCAGGAGGACCAAATAAAATAATGCTAGATAATCTATCTGCCTTAATTGTTCTATATAATATCTTATCTTTTCCTAAGACATGTTCTTGACCAACATATTCATCTAAAGTTTTAGGTCTCATTCTAAATGCTAATGGTTCTTTTGAATTCATTTTCTCCTCCTTCACATATTAATAAAATTTAAATATATTTTATTCAAATTTTTTATTCAACTTAATTTATTTGGATTTATCTATATTTCTATTTACTTAAAATAGTTAATCCTTTTTTTATTAAATCTTCTGTTGTCATATCTTCTTTATTTGTTATTGCTTCAAATGCTTTTTCTATTTCTCTTCTATTATATCCTAATACTTGAAGTGCTGCAACAGCTTCAGAAATCACATTATCCTTTTGTATAGCTTCTTGAACTTTCGTTGTCATTTTTATTTCTTTCGATGCATTTGTTAACTGTTGAATTTGTTCTTCTTTCTTAATTTTATCTTTTAATTCTAATATTATCCTTTTAGCTGACTTCGGACCTATTCCTGGAATTGAAGTTAGTACATTTATATCTTCTGAAACTATTGCTAGTACAAATTCAGATGGTGTACAAACAGCAAGCATAGATAGAGCAGTTTTTGCCCCTACTCCACTTACTGATAATAATAATTCAAACATTCTTAACTCTTCATTGCTATTAAATCCATATATACTAATATCATCTTCTCTTACTCTATAATATGTATATACCTTTACTTGTTCACCAATATTTCCCAATTTTTCCATTCCTATTGATGACATATATACTTTATATCCTAATCCCCCTACATCTATTACAACATAATCTGTCATTTTCATTTCTAATATTCCTTTTACATATGCAAGCATTTTTTGTGTTTTCCTCCTTACTTGTATCTTACAATTTTTATACCTTATATCACAAAAATTTTTATAAATTATAAAATTTATTTACTATATATTATAAAAATATGTTGCCTCTAAATCCGCCTCGTGAGTTAATAAAGCTATAGGATATTTCGTGTATGCTGCTCCAATACTATTATACAATTCTTTTGGTTCTGTATACCCCATATGCCAACGTATTGAATATTTTTCTTCCGGTGTCAATTTTATATATTCTGTAATCATCATCACAGATTTTTCACCATGCCCATATGGTATGGTATCATCTATTGTATAATATGGAACTTTTTCCCAAATTCCTAAAGCATTCTTTGCATTTCTATAATCTACTTTATAAAAATTTGTTTTACATATATCATGTAATAAACCAATTATTATTATTGACTCTTCAGGCACTTCAATTCCCTTTATATTATTTGCTACTTTATGTTTTAATATTTCATATACTTTCATACTATGCTCTACAAGACCTCCTTCGTGATCTCCATGAAATCTCGTACTTGCTGGTGCTTTGAAAAAGTCTGATTTTTCTAAGAATTGTATCAAATTTTCTATTCCTTCTCTATTAACTGTTCTTAGTAATTCTAAAAATTTTTCTTTCATTTTTTTACCGCCTTTTTTATTTTTTCTTTGGTAATTATATAACTAAATTTAATATAAAGTCAACATTTGTGCAAATATTTGTTTTGTTTTTTGTTAGATTGTTACAATTCAGACTCAATTTTGTAGAATAGTCCAAAAGGTTGATATATAAATATTTTTTCTCAAAAATCTACAAGAATACCTAAAATTTTTTGAGAAAATATTTATATATTAAACTTTTAGGCAGACTTCCTTATGTCATATTAAACAGTAACATTAGAGTTAATATAACTATTGATTATTTTTAATTTTTATGATAGAATTAATTTATGTAACCTGTTGTAATTCCCGAAAGGAGGTTGTTTATGAGAAAATTAATCATAAACAATTTATTGAACATGAAAGACGATCTTCTTGTTCAATGCATCGATTGCT
>CALXSO010000061.1 GCA_944391155.1 uncultured Clostridia bacterium | reverse complement strand
TAAAAATAATCAAAATCACCATTATTAGGTATATCAATTAATTTTGTCAACTTATCATTTTTAAATATATACAATTTAGGATATATATGCTAAACTGTATATATACAGTTGATTAATCAAATTATTTTTTGAAGTAAAATGTGGGAGGAATACTATGAGAAATAGGCAATTTTTTCGCAAATAGCCTACTAAAACGCTCCATTTGAATACAACTTACGGACTATAAATGTTCGTAAGTTTTTATTTATATATGAAACTTAAACGTTCCCTTTTTAGGAAGGAGGCCATTTTTTATGCTTGAATTTAAGGCTACTCAGATTTTAAAACCTGATATTTAAGTACTTGAAGTGATTAAAGATTACAAGTACAAAGTTAAAAACTGCAAGATTAAGCATTTGATGTCCACTAATTTACAAGTTACAAAACCTACTGAATATCTAATTACATATCCTACTACTCTTACAATACTAGAATATAGAATAATACTAGATGATTTAACTATCTTCATGCTTTTCTATGGATAATGAAATAATTGCCTATAATTTTACAAAAAGTAATGATGTGAAAAAAACTATTGAAAAGTTAAAACTTAATCAATTAAAATGGACAAAACTAATGAATAACTATAAAAATGTAGCTAAAGGAATTATATTAAATGAACTTATTTATATGTAAAAATTGGACTGCAAAATCGCAGTCCTTTAGAATTTAGTTCTTAAAAAGTGTGATGACAAATTAAATTTTATGTTCTAGCCAGTACTGAATTTGTAGTCACATACAAATTCTTATATGGGTGAAATCCCAATCTTTTTTTATAAATCTTTATAGACACATAATTAATTTACTATTTCTAAATTGTTATCAATAAAATAAAAATAATCAAAATCACCATTATTAGGTATATCAATTAATTTTGTCAACTTATCATTTTTAAATATATACAATTCTTTATTGTCTTTTTCCACAATATAATAATCAAATTTATTATTCTTTATCAACATAAAAGATACTAATGTTCTAGAACTGCCATATCCACCTATTGAAGTATAATTTTCTACATCTCCATCGTGTAATTGCTCTGCTATTTTTTTCATAACATTTTTATCGTTCATAGATAAAGTAGTTGAACTATTTGTCCAATTTGAATAAAATAATTTATATCCGTCTCCAAAAGATACATTAATAAATTGATCATTATTCTTTATACCAAAATCTCCATCAAGGGAATAACGTAAAGTTGCAAAATAATAATTGGTGTTTTTATCTTCATAAATACTTAAATCCTTCAAATTTTTATTAAAATAATGACTAATTTGATTTGATGTGAAAACAAAACAAGTTATATTTGGTTTTATTAAATAGTATTTATATTCATTATGAAATATATTTTCAATTCCTCTGTATGCTAAACGTATTAATAAATAAGAACTATTACTTCCTTCTTTTAATTTTTCAGCATTAAGCTTATATAGTTTTTGTTGCCCTAAAACAACCACTAACAAAGTTGCAAATGCAACAATAAAATATATTAATGCTTTTTTTATTAAAAGAGTCCCTCTTACAATTGTTGATCTTTTTTTGAAATAAATAATACTTAATATAATACTTGAAATTATTGTAAATATTGTATACATTGTAATTGCTATATAATTATAATTCAATAATTCTAATGTTTGTAATCCAAATACTTTATTTGCAAAAATTACTTGTGATAATAACATTAATGTAATAGTGCTAATAATTGATAAAAATTCTACCAGTATAAATATTTTCCAATATTTTGTATCTTTTGTGTTAAGTGACTTCACAAATAGTAGTATTTCAACACTAAAAACTAATAAATAATAAATAAATATTATCACTAAACAACCACCCCTTGAATTAACTAACTAGACTATACTATAAATCACAAAAAATCACCATACTTCCTTGAAAAATATGAGAATTACTATATAATGTTTTTAGAAAGAAATCGCCCAAGTTCGTAAGTTGTAGCTTAATCACTTCATTTAAATATAACTTATAGACTATAAATGTTTGTAAGTTTTTATTGGATAATGAAAGCCCCCCTGTAAAACAGGGGGTTTTCACTATCCAACAAAAAAATCAACCATTATTGATTGATTTTTGTATCTATCTGTCCTATACTTTCGAACAAATTCATTATTGGTGCTCCCTCAAGGATTCGAACCTTGGACCCACCGGTTATGAGCCGGTTGCTCTGACCAACTGAGCTAAGGGAGCTTGTGCTTAACACCTATTTATTATACATATTTAGTAATAGTTTGTCAATATATTTTTTTAATTTTTTTAACTTTTTATTTAACTCTTTTTATTTGACTCTTTTTATTTAACCTTTTTATTTTCTATCATCCTTATTTAGTCATTATCTCTATAGAATAGTAAAAAAATCCATATCTAAATATAATAAAATCGTTTAAAAATTTATCCAAAATATTTAATACATCGATTTTTATATTTATTCCTTTTACTTATTATATAATCTAAAAAGCAGAAAAATACCCTTTCACCTAAACTGTTTAAATTAAAAATTTAATCTTAAGCAAAAAAATATATAATAAAATACATCCTGTATGTTAAAAGCTTTCTATCTATCAGTTGGAATGGTATTTTTTCATTTCAACAAAAAAGCTGAGGCAGAATACTTTCAAAGTTCTCCACCCCAACTATTTACATTTAACCTTTTTTCTTGTGATATTGTAAAGTAAATTTTCATCTTAAACATATATAGATTTTATATATACAACAAGAACGGTTACCTCTAAAAAATATTCTTAAGTCTAACTATTGTATCGTTATTACATTCTTATTATAAATTATAAGCACTTATTAATTTTTAACAGAAGCAATATAACAAGCTAAATCAACTAATTTATTTGAATATCCCCATTCGTTGTCATACCAAGCTACTAATTTAACAAATGTATCTGTAAGCATTATTCCTGCTGTTGCATCAAATATTGATGTATGTGGATCTGATATAAAGTCTGAAGAAACAACTGGATCTTCTGTATATTCAATAATTCCTTTCATCTCATTTTCTGAAGCTTCTTTCATTGCTTTACAAATTTCTTCGTATGTTGTTGGTTTAGCTAGGTTACAAGTTAAATCAACGACTGAAACATCAACAGTTGGAACTCTGAATGACATTCCTGTTAATTTTCCATTTAAAGATGGAATAACTTTTCCAACAGCTTTTGCAGCTCCTGTTGAAGATGGAATAATATTTGCAGATGCTGCACGTCCACCTCTCCAATCTTTCTTAGATGCTCCATCAACTGTTTTTTGTGTTGCTGTTGTTGAGTGAACTGTTGTCATTAATCCTTCTGTGATTCCAAATTTATCATTTATAACTTTAGCAAGTGGTGCTAAACAGTTTGTTGTACAAGATGCATTTGATACAATATTCATTTCTGGTTTATATTCTGTATTATTAACACCCATAACAAACATTGGTGCATCTTTTGATGGTGCACTTATTACAACTTGTTTTGCACCTGCATCTATATGAGCTTGTGCTTTTTCCATTGTTGTAAATACTCCTGAACATTCTAAAACATATTCAACACCTAATTCTCCCCAAGGAATGTTATGTGGATCCATTTCATTATATACTTTTATTTCTTTTCCATCTACTATTAAAACTCCATCTTTTGCTTCAACTGTTCCTTTAAATTTTCCATGTACTGTGTCATATTTAGTCATATATGCCATATAATCTGCTGCAATAAATGGATCATTTATTGCTACTACTTCTACTCCTTCCTTTGCTAAAGCTGCTTGGAATGAAAGATTTCCAATTCTTCCAAATCCGTTAATTCCTAATTTAACTGACATAATAAATTCCTCCTTTTTGGTAAGTTTTATTTTTGAATAAATACATTCAATCTTACCTTTGCTTAATACTTTTATATTAGCAAATTTATTTTATATCAAAAACAGTTACTTTTCAAGTATCTTTTCTATTTTTCTTTATGTTTGTAACAATAAAGTTACAATTCAGACTTCATTTTGTAAGGTAGTCTGAATTGTTGATATATAAGTATTTTTTGTCAAAAAAATTTTAGGTTTACCTATTAATCTTTGACAAAAAAATACTTATATATCAACATCTCGGTCAGCTTACCAATATGCTACCCTAAATTGTTATCAATAAAATTTTTCATAAAACTTATCTTAAAATTCAATATGTCTAACAAAAATATTAAATCCATTAACAATTCAAATAGCTTTTTTGGCATCAACTTAAAATATTTCTACTATTTTATACCTCTTAATCTTCTATAATTATGCAATGATATAATAGTTATTATTGATATAATTACTATTAATGTAAATAATACTTTAAGCATTCCATCCCCTGTATATGGAATATTCTTGTTTGAGGAAGTATTATTATTAGTCAAATTTTCATTAATAATATTATTACGTGTTGAATTATTATTTTCTATTGTATTATTACTACCTGCATAAATATTATTAACATTATTATTAACAATTTCATTTTGATTTAGATTATTATTTTGATTTACATCATTATTTTCATTTCCATTATTATTATTTTGGTTTTCATCATTTGTATTTCCATTTCCATTGTTATTATTTTGGTTTTGATTGTTTGTATTTCCATTATTACTAGAACTTTGGTCTTCAATCCACGTTTTTATAACTTCTAGTTCTTCTTTAAATTCTTGGATATTATCCATAGTTAAATTATCAACTTGTAAATTAAATTCTGATTGCAATGTTTCTACTAATAATTCATTCATTCCTTGAATATTTTTTAATTCGCTTATATTGTAATACAAATTTTCTTTCATTTGAGCATCAATGTCTTGAGCATTTTCTACTTCTGAATACATATTATTTATTATCTCTTGAAATTTTTGAATATCTCCTATTTCATCTTTATAATAATCAAATAATTGCCTCAATTGTTCTTTTTCTTCTTCTGTTGCTGCGAATGTTTCATTAGAACATATAATCATCATTGAAAACACTAACAGTAATAATATTATTAATTTCGAAAATTTTTTCAATTCTTTCTCTCCTCTCAATTTATTATTCTATTATTCTTTTATATTAATATACATTTGTACTTAAATTTTAGTTTGTTTTTTAATTATTTTTGTATAATTTCTCAAGTACCAATATAAACATAGCATGAGACCAACCTAATCCTATTACCCAATCTGGTTTTAATGTACTATTATTTACTTGTTCTCCTAAAAAATAATGTCTTCCACAAGTTTTAACCACAAAATCAAACGTTTCTTTTGCCTTTTTCTTCTCTCCTACTTCTAAATAATACAATGTCATCCATAAATTTGCAATTGGCCAAGGATTTCCATTTCTATAGTGATCTTGCTCAAATCTTTGGTATCCTCCTGTATAAGTCCTTATACTCAAATTCATTCTTTCAACTGTATTTTGCATCTTTTTTTCTTTTGGCTTTACTACATTAAAAGGAACTACTAATCCTAAAATACTAATATCCATTTTCTTATCTTCAGTATTTCTTACATATGATTTTTTCTCATCATCATATAAATTATTATTTATATATTCTTTTAACCCTACTTGTAATTTTTGTATTGCCTTCTCATTTTTTGAAATTTTTTCTTCCTTTAATCTATTATTCTCAAAACCAGATACATTCTTATCTAAAACTTTATATATATTTAAAATACACTCAAAAGCAGAATAAATACTAGCCAAAGAATATAAATGTATACCTTCACACATTTCCCATAAGTCATAGCTTACATGATATTTATGACCTGTTTTGTGTTTTTCAAATTCAATTTCTTCCTGAACTATGTCCTTTTCTCTTTCTTCTTTGTCTTCTAATCCTAACCAATCTTTTACATATCTCTTCAAGAAATCCACTGCTTTTTCACACATTTGAAGATTATCTTTTAAAAACTTCTCATTTTTTGTTTTTTGATAATGATTCCAAACTCCATATACCACGCTAGCCGTTTCATCTATTTGATACCCCCAACAAGGTGCCAATTTTCCATCTGTGTAAAAACGCTGTTCCCACATTCCATTTTTACTTTGAGTCTTTTTACAAAATACTTTATAAAATTTTTCTGACTCTCTTGTCATATCTAATATGTCCATTGCTTTTGTTACAAATATTGCGTCTCTTGGCCAACAATAAGCATATCTTCCACATTGTGTTCTATTTTCATCTACTTCTGCTGCCGCTATTATTCCTCCTGTTTCTTGATTTGTTAATAAGGGAAATAATAATATAGTTCTTTTATATATTTCTATTATCTGCTCTTCATAACTGTTTTTTGGTTCTTTTAAATTTAATCCATTATGTTTTTTTAAATATTTTCTCCAATAAGCTTTTGTTTCTGTGTATTCTTTATCATAATCAATCTTTTTAATTCTATCTATTTCTCTTTCTAAATCTGATATATTTTTATTTTCTTCAACTAAAATACAAATTTGTAATTCTTTTTTCTCTTTTGGCTTTATTACTCCTATATCAAAACTTATGCTAGAATCTTTTGACATTCCTATATAATCTTTATCGTATATCTCTCCTCTTTTTATATTATTTGCACTTCCATTTATTTGATGTCTTTTTATTTCTTTACCCTTAGCAAATGTTGATATTGTAAAATCATGTGCATATTGAATCATCCCTCCATCAGTAATTCTTGCACTTACCATATTATTATCATCTGATAGTAATTCAGAATGAATATAAAACTCTGTATTTAAATCTATATTTCCATCATTAAAAAATGTATATTTTTTTGCTAATACATTTTCTTTTATTAGCATATAATCTGTTTGTAATATCTTTAGGTTAAAATAAGTATTTGTAACATCTGTATTTAACACATTTGTATCAGTATCATAATACTGTACATATACATTATTAATATCATCATGCAAATATATTACATCTGAGTCATTTATTTTTACTCCTGTGTGATAATAATTTAAATATTGCCTATTATCTTTACTAGGAAAATACAACCTTTGCAATTCTCCTTTCGCTGTATATGTTGCAAGCATATTTTTATTTCCTATAATCGCTTCATTTAAATATTTATTTTTCATCATCTCTATCTCTCCAAAAATTTATAATTTACTATAAATTTTCTTTTCCTTTCCTTTGTTTTTTTATATTTTATCTACCCTTCTATTACATTCAAAATTTGTTTTTCCAAATCTTTTATTTTTTCATTTATCCTAAACACATCTTCATCTCTAAGTTCTTTACTATCCATATCTTCTCTTACTGCAATTTCCATATCTTTCATTTCATCTTTTAATTTTTCTAATCTAGAAATAACTTCTGTCTTCAATGTTACTGGTATTTTTCTCTTTACAGTATGTGTTAATGTTACAGTTTCTTCTAAGTCATATGTTTCCCCAAAATTTGCAATTGTAACAGGCAATTTTGTATCTTGCTCTATTTTATTTTTTAATACTTCTTCAGATTCTTCTTCTCCATGAACTAAGAATATATGTTTTGGTTTTTCTATAAATGAATATATAAAATTCATTAATCCTTCTTGATCAGCATGTCCTGAATATCCTTCAATATATTCAACTCTTGCATTTACAGCAATTTCTTCGCCAAATATTTTTACTTTTTCTGCTCCATTAACAATATTATATCCTAAAGTACCTGGAGCTTGATAGCCTACAAATAATATTGTACTTTTAGGATTCCATAAATTATGTTTTAAATGATGTTTTATTCTTCCAACATCACACATTCCACTTGCTGATATTATTATACTTGGTGTAGGGTCTTCGTTCAATGCTTTAGACTCTTCTGCTGTCATTGTGAATTTTAGCCCTGGAAATTCAAGCGGATTTTCTCCTTTTGATATTTCTTTCTGAGTTTCCTCATCAAATAAATCCATATTTTCCTTAAATACTTCAGTTGCTGAAATTGCAAGAGGACTATCAACATATACAGGTGTTTTCATCAATGTTTTATATTTTCTTCTAAACTCTTCGTCCTTCTTTATATCTTTCAATTTATCAATTTCATATAATATTTCTTGTGTTCTTCCAACAGCAAAAGATGGTATTACTACTGTTCCGCCATTATCTAATGTTTCTGCAACTATATTTAAAAAATCTTCAGCCTTATTATCATTTCTTATATGAAGTCTACTTCCATAAGTTGATTCCATAATGAGATAGTCTGTATCTTCTATCATTGTAGGTTCATTCAATAATGGTATATCATTATTTCCTAAATCTCCAGTAAAAACTGTTTTTATTCTTTTTCCTTCTTCTTCTACCCACAACTCTATTATACTAGAGCCCAACATATGTCCCGCATCATTGAATCTTGCGTGAATTTCTGGTGTTATATCGATTATTTCATCATATTTTACTGGTTCAAATATTTCCAAACATCTTAATGCATCTTCAGCTGTATATAAAGGCTCTCTTGGTTCTTCTCCTTTACGAATTCTTTTTCTATTTTTCCATTCACTTTCTTGTTCTTGGATATGTCCACTATCTGGAAGCATTAATGTACATAAATCACAAGTTGCTTTATGTGCATATATTTTATTTCTATACCCTTCCTTATACAATTTAGGTATTCTTCCTGAGTGATCAATATGTGCATGTGTTAATAGCATAAAATCTATTTCCTTTGGATCAAATTCAAATTCTTGATAATTTTCTTCTTCCAATTCAGCTTTACCCTGCCACATTCCACAATCTACTAAAAATTTTTTACCTGCCGCTTCTATCAAATAATTTGAACCTGTTACTGTCTTTGTAGCACCCAAAAATGTTATCTTCATCCTCATCTTCCTTACTTTATATATTTGTAATCAATTTGTTATTAATACATTAAATAAATGATTACATAAGAAAACTTTAATGCTATTCATATTTCTACTTTTAATATTCTAAATTTCTAATTAATTATTAAAATTATTCAAATATTTTTACCCTTTTATTTAATCTAAATCTTAATTCTTTTATTGGGAAATTGTCTTTTAACTCAATTTCTATCTTATTTTCAAATAATTTTTCATCAAATAGTTGCAAATAAATTATGTCTTTTTCTTTGGTTAATTTAAGCTCTGCGTTTTCCAATTTTATTATCCTTGACTTAAAAACATTTTTTAAAATTTTGTAATCTATGTCATCACTCTTAGTTATTTTCTGCATTACCTTCATGTCTTGTGCTTTTTTTATTATTATTTTTGTTGTATCTTCTATATCACTTTTTAATTTTTCTATTTCCATTATTTTGTTTTCCATATTAAATGGTAACAACAAGTAATATCTATACTGATATATCAATTTTAACATTTGAGTTTTTGTTGTTATTTCTTTGGTTTCTTTTTGGATACATTTTAAAAATATTTTTTGCATTTTTAATAACACTGTCTCTATTTCTTTATCTATTCTTTTTTCATCCTGATCTATCATTTTTAAATATTCATATTTCTGTTCTAAATCTTTTTTATATTCTATAAAATAGTGTGGATTCATTTGTTTATTTAATTCATCAATTTTTTCAAATAATTTTTCTCTTTCTTTTACCATAATTTCAGATAAAACTCTCATACTAAAAATTTTTTTATCTAAAGGCAATTCTTCATTTCTTCTAACATATTCAATTTCCAATTGATCTTTATTATTTATTATTGTATCTATATTTTTTATTTCTTTTGTTATTTTATTTTTTTCAATTGTTATATCTTCTACATATTTTTCTTTATCTTGAAGCCTTTTCATCTTATCATCTACTTGTATTTTAGTCTTTATAAGTCTTTCTTTGGCTTCTTTATTAAATTTAACCTCTAATAAGACTGAAACTTTTGATAATAGCTTTATTATTTTTTTTCTTTCCTCTATTCCATAATTTTCATCAAGCTCTGTTTTTAGCTTATCAAAGTAATCTAGCATAAACTCTGAATTGTTTATCCACCTCAAAAGAAATTTTTCACCTAATAAAATTCTTAAATTTTGATATACTAAATTATGTCCTATACTCTCTATTTCCCTTGAAAGTGTTGTCCAAGAGTAACCGTTAAAATCTCTCAATGGTTCTACCATATTTATATTATTTCCAACATTTATTAAATCTGAAAGTGTTTCATCAATTATATAATAATCACTCTTTACTATCCTATCTTTTTTAGATATTTTAGATAACGCATATAGTAACTTTCTTTCTATTGGATAACATTGTATTTCTTTTTGTTCTTTATCTACTAAAAAAGTTTTATTTTCTCCTATTTGATTTTCTTGTTCCCTCATATGAATTATTCTTATATGTTCACATTTATTTTGTATTATGTCTATATAATTTTGTATATATTCTTCTTTTGTTTCTACATCTTGTTTTACAGTTTCGACATCTTTATATGCTGCTTCTATTTTATATAATATATTTAGCAACATACTTCTTGCATTTTCATCGTAATCTTTTTGTTCAATAATTGTTTCTAATTCATTATTATAGTCACGCTTGACTATTTTTTCTAAAAAATTATCTTTTTTCTTTTGCAATTTTCATTTACCCTCTTTTCGTTTATCTCTTTTTCTTCTTGTTTATTTTATATGATTATTAATTTTTTATCAATATTTTTTTGTAAAAAATTAAGCTTCCTTACTAGTCTCGACACCAGATCCCATTTTTAACTCATTAAGTTTTTCTAATGTCATTAAAACTTCTCTAGGTTTACTTCCCTGATATCCTGAAATAACTCCTCTTTCTTCCATTTGATCGATAATTCTTCCTGCTCTTGCATATCCTACTTTAAATCTTCTTTGAATAAAAGATGTTGAAGCTTGTCCTGTCTCTACAACTGTCTGTATAGCATCCATTAAAAATGGATCTGTTTCATCGTCTTGTGATTGTTCTTGAGCTAATTCTTTCTCTGTCTTATTATTATTTTCTATACTTTCAAGTATATCTTCACTATATGTAGCAGTTCCATTTTGTTTAATAAAATCTACTACTTTTTCTACTTCATCATCAGATACAAATGCACCTTGTACTCTCACAGGTTTTGGAGCTCCAGATGGGAAAAATAACATATCACCTTTACCTAACAATTTTTCCGCTCCAACACTATCCAATATTGTTCTTGAATCAACTTGTGATGATACAGCAAAAGCTATTCTAGATGGTATATTTGCTTTAATTAAACCTGTTATTACATCAACAGATGGTCTTTGTGTTGCAATAACCAAATGCATTCCTGCAGCTCTTGCTTTTTGAGCTAAACGACATATAGCTTCTTCTACGTCTTTTGCTGCAACCATCATCAAATCTGCAAGCTCATCTACAATTATAACTATTTGTGGAAGTTTTCCAACTCCACCATCTTTTTCTACTGCTTTATTATATCCTTTTAAATCTCTTACACCTTTCGCTGCAAATTTATTATATCTATCATCCATTTCCTGTACTGCCCATGCTAATGCTCCTGCTGCCTTCTTCGGATCTGTTACAACAGGTATCAAAAGATGTGGAATACCATTATATACTGAAAGTTCTACAACTTTTGGATCAACCATTACCAATTTTACTTCACTAGGTTTAGCATTATAAATAATACTTGAAATTATTGTATTAATACACACACTCTTTCCAGAACCTGTTGAACCAGCGATAAGAACATGTGGCATTTTAGCTATATCTGCTAATTGAATATTTCCTGCAACATCTTTACCTAAAGCAACTGTTAATTTAGATTTATTATTTTGAAACTCTTCACTTTCTAGCACTTCTCTTAAATGAACAGCTTCCTTTTCTTTATTAGGCACTTCTATTCCTACTGCTTGTTTTCCTGGAATTGGAGCTTCTATCCTTATTGTTTCTGCTGCCAAATTTAATGCTATATCATCTGCTAAATTAGCTATTTTACTAACTCTTACTCCCTCTGCCGGTTTTAACTCATATCTTGTTATTGCAGGTCCTACAGATACATTTTCAACTTTTGCAGACACTCCAAAACTATATAATGTTTTTTGTAATTTTGTTGCAGTATCTGTTAATGCCTTTGCCCCACCTTTTATCACTTTTTTACTTGGTTTACTTAAAAGTGTTACTGGAGGATATTCATAATTTTCATCTTCTACTTCTACTGCATGTTCTAATTGTAAAACTTCTTTTGTTTTTTCTTCTTTTCTCTCTTCTTCTGTTTTAAATAAATTATTTTCTATTACATCTGGTTCCATTTTTTGTTTTGAAGCTAAAATTTTCTTATTTTCCTTAGTTAATGGTGTTAATTCATCATTTTCATGATTGTATTTCTTTCTTCCGTTTGTTTCATCCTCTAATATTCTTCCACCAAAATTAATTCTTATTTGTTCTGGTTCTTCTTCATTATCTACACCAACTTGTGTATTTAAAATTCTTTTTCTTTCTAATTCTTTCTCTTCTCTGGCTCTTCTTCTTTCTTCTCTTAATTGAGTTCTTGACATCATTGCTTCTTCTCTATTTTTCTTCATCTCTTCCTTGTATGCTAGTCTTTTTTCCATTTTTTCTTCTCTTTTATCTTGTGATTTTTCTACAAAATCATTTATTATATCAGAAGTATTTATGCCAAACATAAATACTAATAAAATTATTGCAACACCTATACATGCTATTACTGCTCCAATAGTTCCAAGCAAATTAACAAGAGGAACTGCTAAAACAGCACCAATTGCACCACCACCAGTTCCAGACATACCTATATTATATGCATCTTTGACAACCTCAGATAACTCTTTATTAGCAGTTAACTCACCTGATGAGATCTGAAAGGTACTCATAAGTACCATTATACTAATCAAAAAGATTGAATATTGTATCATTTTAGACTTTAACATATCTCTATCATCACAAGCAATTTTTATTGCAACAGCAAATATTCCAAGTGGTAAAACATATCTTATAACCCCCATGATTCCACCTAAAATTTCACTTAATTTAATTCCTATTACTCCAGATTTTGTATATATTAAAACACCCAATAATATAGCTACTACCATTAATATTACTATTGCCATATCTATTTTAGATGCTTGCCTTTTAGTTTGCACCCTTTTCCCTGTATTTCTTTTTTTGTAATTTCTTTTTCTTGCCACTTTTCTCATCCCTTCTTCGTAAATTTTCCTTTTGTATTTTACAGAATTATTTTATATCATTTCTTATAAAAAATCTATAGTTTTTTTATTATTTTATTATCTTTTAAGTAGGTCAAACTTAAAGTATATTATCAATTTCTATATAATAAAAAAATGACTTCCTATTTTACAATAAAAGTCATTCTTTTATTTTTTTAATTTAATTTTATAGAATAATTCAAAAAATCATGATAAAAATTCTTGCAAAAAACTAAAATTTTTTGCAGGAATTTTTATCATGAATCATTTATATTAAACAATTTATTTTTGCATGAAATAGATTTGTAACCATATTTAAATCTTTTACATTACTCCACCTTTTCTACTTCAAAATCTGGTGGTAAAGAAATTACTGTACGTACACCATAGTTTACAGAAAACACACTTGTTAATTGTCCTTTATCATCTACACAATTTAAAGAAATTGTATCTCCTATAACTGGTGAAGCCAAAAAATAGTTTGGAGAAGTGCTCATATTAGTTTTTGTATATCCATAATCTTCCAATGCTGTTAAATAAAACAATCCTTTTGCTCCACTATTTTCATTTAATGGCGTATTTGTTAAATCACTTTCCCCTCTTGCTTCATTTATCTCTGCTAATGTTAATGCATGTACCTCTTCTGCTCCTCCTGCTATAAATTCTGTTTCACTTAAAGTACCAGTATTTTTTCCATTAACTGCATTATAACAACCTTCATTTTGACTTGCATTTATTCCTTTATCAAACTTTATCTTTTTAAAATTATAATATAAGCCTGCTGCTGCATATTGATTATTATAATTATTATTAGATAAGTTAAATTTTTTAGCATATTCCTCCCTTTGCTTTGTATTTCCTGCCCAATTTCCTAATATTGGATTAGTTTCACTATATTCTTTATTATTTACATCATTACCATTATAATTTAATTTTACTGGTATTCCTGTTGAGATTAATTTCAATCCTGTGACTGTCCCATCTCCATTATCAGTTCCGGGATCTAATACTCTCCACCCATTTTCTGCTGTAAAAGAATATAATGTATATACATCTGTATATGTTACATTATATTTTATATAATCTCCAACTTGCAAGTTTAATGGTTCTACTACTAAAGTCCCTGACCATATTTCTTTTACTGGAATTTTATAACCTTTTTCTGTTTCTAAAATTTTATCTAGTATAGTTCCTTCGCCAGTTAAATTTCCATATTTATTTAATATCTTCTCTAACTCACTACTTGCTATTCCCGCATTCTTTTTTTCAATTTGTTCATCCGCTATATCAATTCTTACTTTATCTATTATTTCTCCTATCTCTGACTGTTTTTTAGATTCTGTTGCATTTTTTATTATACCATT
This sequence comes from uncultured Clostridia bacterium, assembly GCA_944391155.1. Taxonomy (GTDB): domain Bacteria; phylum Bacillota; class Clostridia; order TANB77; family CAG-508; genus CAG-269. Next base: position 2,275 of record CALXSO010000061.1, on the reverse strand, counting down.
TTGCCCTCCAAGTACAGAAATACTGACTCCTGCTAAAATTAATAGTATAATAATTGTTATTACTAACGCTAATAATGTTATACCATTATTGTTAAATTTTACTTCTCTCATTTTTTCTCCTTTATTTTGTATTTTTCCAAAATTTCTCTTTTGCATTTTTTAACTGAATTAAATTCTTGTTATTTATATTTTTTAATCTAAAAAAAATATATCATTTATAGAAAAAAAAAGCAATAGTCTAATTATAAAATTTAAATTTATGTAATAATCCTGTTACTATTAAGTATGGCATGAAAGTAATCCGTCTGAAAGGTTGATATATAAATATTTTTTGTCAAAAAAAAAGATTGCAAAGCAATCTTTAAATATAATACATAAGTATTTTAATATTTTATTTCAATTCTTTTCTACTATTTTGAACTGTACGTAAAGTATTTTCTAAAGAATTATGCATTAAATTTAATGCTTCACTCATATTTTTCTCTAAGTTATCTAAAGTATCTTTCAAAACATTTTCTGCTGTTGAAAGTAAACTATCAGCATATTCTTTTGTTCCATTTGATATTTCTCTTGACATTTCATTAGCTGCTTCAATAATTTCAGTTTTTTGATCATAAGCTTTTCTAGTAATTTCATGCTCATCAATCATCGCAATAATCCTATTTTCGGCCTCCTTAATTATACCATCAGCTTCTTTTTGTGCTTCTACCAAAATTCTTTGTCTTTCTTCTTTTACCCATTTAGCTTGTTTCAATTCATCAGGTAATTTAAGTCTTATTTCTTTTATTAAATCTAACATTTCTTCTTTTTCTACTAAACTTTTATTCGAAAATGGCAAACTTCTGCTTCCTTCTAATAAGTCCTCTAATGTGTCTAGTAATGTAAAAATTTCCATGGTTTTACCCCTTTCCCGCTCTACTATCTGTTTAAATCATTTTGAGAAAAATAATCTCCGCTCTTCCATATTTTCTTTCATCTACTATTTTTATATCATATTTATTTAATTCTTCTTCTATATGTGTTTTTCTATCTGTCTCTATCATTAGTAAACTATCTTTTGTTATTAAATTTTTATTTAAAATTATATTAATCGCTTCAATTGCATAGTTTGATTCATATGGTGGATCAATATAAATAATATCAATTTTTTCATTAATCACTGTATTTAGTAATGTCTTAAAATCCATTAAATATGTTTCAACAGCTTCATTTAAATGTGTTTTTTCAATATTTTTTTTTATAATCTGCATGGCTTCATTACTCTTATCACATAAGATAACCTTTTTAGCTCCTCTGCTAGCTGCTTCTAAGCCAATCGCACCACTTCCTGCAAATAAATCTAAAAAAACACTATTTCTTATATCATTTTGTATTATATTAAATATTGATTCTTTTACTCTATCTAATGTTGGCCTTGTAGATTTTCCTTCTAAAGTATTTAATTTTGTTCCTCTTGCTTTTCCACTTATTATTCTCATAGCCTATACCTCTATGTTAATATTTTATCGTTTTTTTTTATATTGTCAATAATATTCATATAATTGTAATATACATTTAACAGTTCTGTAACATACTAATTTTTTTGTAATATTAAAATCATTTTATTGTATTATTAAAATCATTTTATTATATTATTTTAATTGCATAACAATTATATATACACGGTATTTTAACATAAACCTCATTATTTTGCAACCAAACATTGCATTAAGTTTTATCAATACATTAACATTACATTTCTTCCTATACAATAAAAAACTATCCCGATAGGATAGTCTTTTTCTTTTGTTTCTTATTTATTCATCATTTTTGTTAACTTCTTTTAATAGCTCTAATTGTGAAATCAATAATGATTCCATCTTAGCTTTATATATATCAAATTGTTTTTTTATATCATCTACTTCTTTTTGTTTTAATACGATTTCATTATTTAAATCATCAACTTGCTTTTGAGCTGATGCTTTTGCTTCTTCTACTATTTGATCTGCTTTTTGTTTTGCTACATTTTTTACCTCTTCAGCTGTTGTTTGAGCCATCACTAGTGTATTTTGCAATGTTGTTTCTATTGCTTTATATTGTGCTAAACTACTATTTAATTCCTCTATTTTTGTCCTCAATTCTGTTAATTCTTTATAATTTTTAGTATAGTCTACTGTTAATTCATCTAAGAAATCATCTACTTCTTCTACATTATATCCATTCATCATTTGTTTAGCAAATCTTTTATTTTCTATATCTAATGGTGTAATCATTTTTTCCTCCTTAGATTTTTACT
>CALXSO010000060.1 GCA_944391155.1 uncultured Clostridia bacterium | reverse complement strand
ATAATTTAAGAGCAGAAAGAAAACTTTTGAGTTCAAAAATTGGTGAACTTATGAAAAATGGTCAAAAAGAAGAAGCAGAAAAAGTTAAATCAGAGGTTCAAGAAATAAATAAGAAATTAGAAGATAATGAAAAATTAGAAAATGATTATTCTGAAGAAATTAAAGTAAGAATGATGAAAATACCAAATATTATGCATGAATCTGTTCCAATAGGTAAGGATGATAGTGAAAATGTAGAAATCCAAAAATTTGGTGATCCCTTTGTTCCTGATTATGAAATACCTTTTCATGGAGAAATTTTAGAATCTCTTGACGGGTTAGATTTGGATAGTGCTAGAAGAGTTGCAGGTCAAGGTTTTTATTATCTTATGGGAAATGTAGCCAGACTTCATTCTGCTGTTTTAACATATGCTAGAGATTTTATGATAAATAAAGGGTTTACATATTGTATTCCTCCATATATGATTAGAAGTGATGTCGTAACAGGTGTCATGAGTTTTGAAGAGATGGATGCAATGATGTATAAAATCGAAGGTGAAGATTTGTATTTAATTGGAACTAGTGAACATTCTATGATTGGTAAATTTAAAGACCAATTTCTAAAGAAAGAACATCTACCATATACAATGACTTCTTATTCCCCTTGTTTCAGAAAAGAAAAAGGTGCACATGGATTAGAAGAACGTGGTGTTTACAGAATTCATCAATTTGAGAAACAAGAAATGATTGTGGTTTGTGAACCTGAAGATTCTTGGGATTGGTATAATAAAATGTGGTCTTATACAGTAGAATTTTTTAGAAGTATGAATATTCCTGTAAGAACTCTAGAATGTTGCAGTGGTGACTTAGCAGACTTAAAAGCAAAATCTTGTGATGTTGAAGCATGGTCTCCAAGACAGAAAAAATATTTTGAAGTTGGAAGTTGCTCTAATTTGACAGATGCTCAAGCAAGACGTTTGGGAATAAGAATTAAAGGAAAAAATGGTAATTATTTTGCACATACTTTAAATAATACTGTTGTTGCTCCTCCTCGTATGCTTATTTCTATTGTTGAAAATAATTATCAACCTGATGGAAGTGTAATAATTCCAGAAGTTTTGAGACCATATATGGGTGGACTTGAAAAAATTGAACCTAAAAAATAGTATATTAAAGAGAGCTTTTCATTTTTGAATAGCCCTCTATTTAATTAATTTTTAATAATATTGTTTTAAGGAGAATTTAAATGATTGTAAAAAATCCAAAATTTGAAATATCGGCTGTAAAGCCAAATCAATATCCTACAAATAATTTACCAGAAATTGTACTTGTTGGTAAATCTAATGTTGGAAAATCAAGCTTTATTAATACAATGATAAATAGAAAAAAATTGGCTAGGACTAGTAGTGAACCTGGTAAAACCAGACAAATAAATTTCTATAATATTGATGACTTGTTTTATTTTGTAGATTTGCCTGGATATGGATTTAGCAAAATATCAAAGAAAGAACAAATTCAGGTTGGTGAATTTATTGAGGAATATCTTTTTAATAGAAAAAATATTGAATTAGTTATATTTTTAATAGATATAAGGCATAATCCTACTGAAAATGATAAACTTATGTATGATTATATTATTCGTTCTGGTTTGCCTTGTATTATACTTGCAAATAAGGCTGATAAGATTGCAATTACAAAGGTTTCTGAGCAAGTTAAAGATTTACAAAAAAAGTTAAATCCAATTGGTGATATTCCTACTTTTGCTTTTTCTTCTGAAAGAAAAATTTATCAAGATAATGTTTGGAATTTTATAGAAAATTTGATAATTAAGAGAAGTATTTAAGATATATTAGTACTGCTTGTGCGTTTTTTTCATATATTATATTTCTTATTATGTACCAAAAATCCATATATGTAAAAAAATTGATTTTTTCTTTTGTTAAAAACACCAAAAGTTCATATAACTGTTGAACTTTTGGCGTTTTTTCTATATTATAAATTAGCAACAACTTTTTTTCTTTTTATTACAGAAAAATAAAATTATTGATAGTATCAAAAGTAATGCTAATATGATTGCTAAGACAATAATAGCTGGTAAAGATATTAGAATTATTAATGCTAGTGCTGCACCTAGTAATAAACCTATAACGAAAGTAAGAGCTGTAAGAAGGATAATAGAAACTATTCCCCAACAATTAGCTTTTTTATTATCTTTACAATTGCATTTCTTCTCATAACAACAAATTTGATCTTGTGGCTCCAAAATAAGTCACCTCCAATGTAGTATATGAGTATACTACATCATATATTATGATTTTTAAATTTACTTTGATACTTTTTTATTTCCCTGTTGTTTCATTTTTAGTGATTATTTTTAAAGCCTTTTGTCTGTCAAGTGTAATTATATGTCCGCATCCTTTACATTTTAGTTTAAAATCAACTCCAACTCGTATTAATTCCCATAATTTACTTCCACAAGGATGTACCTTTTTTGTTCTAACAATATCTCCAATATTATATTCCATTCTCACCACTTCTTTATTATCTTATAAGTAGGGATTTAAAGGTTCGTCCCTTAATCCCTATCTGCTTTTTGGAATCTGTTTCTTATTCTGTCTTTTCCTAATATTTGCATTATTTCGTACATATCTGGTGTATTTGTTCTTCCTGTTAGTGCTACTCTTAGTACTGTACTTACGTCTCCTACATGTGCTTTGTATTTTTCTGGATTTGCCTTGAATTCTTTGACTTCTTTTGCATATCCCATTTCTCCTGCTAATTCTTTTATTTTGTCAAACCATGTTTGTTTGTCATCATCTTCGTTAAAGTATTTTTCTATATATAATTTTAGTATTTTTTCTATACTTTCTTTATCTGAGATTACTTGATAGTTGTATTCTTGTTTTTTACTATTAAACATTTCGTCATACATATATTCTATGTTTTCTCTTACATCTGACCATTTTGCTATGTCTTTTCTTGGTTTTTTGTTTCCTCTTTCTATACCGAAAACTTTTAGTGCATATTCTTTGTCTTTTTTAAGAACTTCTGCTAGGTCTTTATCATAAATTTCAGCCCATTCAAGTGCTTGATTATATACTTCTTCTGCTGTGAATTTTGATATTACTGTTTTTCCTACATCTAGTAGTTTTACCATATCAAATAATGCTCCACTTACACTCATTTTATTTATTTGTAATTCAAATTCGTCTATTGATGCGTCTTTGTTTGCTCTTCTCCAGTTTTCAAAGTTTGAGTTTGCTATGTTTAATAGGTATTCGTTTACCGCTTCCTTTGGTATTCCCATTTCTACATAGTATGCTACTGCTGCTTCTGGGTCTTTTCTTTTGCTTAGTTTTCTTTTGTTTCCATTGTCGTTTTTCATTATTGGTGCTATATGTGCATATTTTGGTGCTTTGAATCCTAGTTCGTGGAATAGTTGTAAGTGTAATGGTACTGATGATAACCATTCGTCTCCACGTATTACATGTGTTGTCCTCATTAGATGATCATCTATTGCGTGTGCAAAATGATATGTTGGTAATCCATCTGCTTTTATTATTACTATATCTTGGTCATTTTCTGGAAAGTCTACATTTCCTTTTATTAGATCATGATGTTTTATTTTTCTGTCTTCTCTTCCTGGTGATTTAAATCTTATTATATATTTTTCTCCTGCTTCTATTTTTTTTGCCATTTCTTCTATGCTTAAATTCCTACATTTTGCCCATACTCCATAGTATCCTGGTCTTATTTTGGCTGCCTCTTGTTTTTGTCTTATTTCTTCTATTTCTTCTGGTGAACAAAAGCATGGGTATGCTTTTCCTTGTTCTATTAGGTATTTTGCATAACTTTGGTATATTTCTTTTCTCATTGATTGTTTGTATGGTCCATAGTTTCCTTTTGATTCTGTTTCATTTATCATCCCCTCGTCAGGGTTTAGTCCAAATTTGTTTAATGAATTTATTATTTCTGCTGTTCCATTTTCTACTTGTCTTTTTTGGTCTGTGTCTTCTATTCTTATAAAGAATACTCCGTCTGTTTGTTTTGCAAGTTTTTTTGCTATTAAGCCTTGATATAGTCCACCTATATGTATAAATCCTGTTGGGCTTGGTGCAATTCTTGTTACTATTGCTCCTTCTTTTAAGTTTCTTTCTGGATATTTTTCTTCATAATAGTTTATTTCTTTCGCTTCTGGAAATATTAAATTTGCTAAATTTTTGTAATCCATATTTTTTCGCTCCTATCTTTTTTATTGATGTTATTATTATACTATATATTTTGGCTTTATACAATACTTTTTCTATTGCTATTCTTTGTTAATTATGTTATATTTTTTATGTAACTTTTGTATATTTTTAGCTATGTATAGCAGAAAGGATTTTTATGAGAATAATATATGTTATAATTTCTTCTTTAGGTTTAATTTCATTTATAGTTTCTTGTTTTAAAAGATTTAAAAATGATATTTTAAGTGATTATTATTATACGACTATTGCTTTTTGTCTATTCTCAATTTCAGCATCTATTATTCAAAATATTGATAGTTCTATAATATCTGCACTAATTACATTTTTTTATTTTTATAAATATAAGAAACTTATTCCTCTACTTTTTATTTTCTTTTGCGTAAATTACTATTTAAGTTACTACATCATTTTTCATAAACTATTTCTCCTCTTTCATAAAATTTAGAGATATTTTTCACAAAAGCAGAGTATTTTAATATTGTCTACTTTTGTAGTACATAGTATCGAGATATCCTTTCGTCCGGTTCTTTTTAGAACTCTTTTATTGGATAGTTCGGTACTATTTTTTTCTCTTCTATATATAAAGATGTTTTTAAGAAGCAAAATAGTTGCATTTTTTGTAAAATTTTTAATAGTGATTTTTTACATTTCCGGAAGTATTTGTATGAGAGAGAAGACGAAAAAATAAAGAACTATTGCTAGTTCTTTTTATTTTCCATAACATTCCATTATATCTTCATCTGAAATAATATTTTGTGAAAATTCGTGTGGTTTCAATCCATTTCTAGCTCTTTTCCAAGGTATTTCAGAATGTGTCATCTTTTCTAATTCATTTCCAGAATATTTTCCATAAATATTATAAATAATATCTAAAAATTTTGTAATATCCTTATCGATATCCTTCACTTTTGTTGTATCAGAAAAAGTTTTATAATTCTTCATACTGCCAAACAATGTTCTAAAAACAGGTCCATGTATCCATGCTTGAGGCTTTTCTTCAAATAATTTTTCTCCATCATTTTTAACCATATACCATGAATATGCATAATATACTAATTTCTGAATCTGTATATCTGTTAAATCAGGATTTTTAGATAAGAAATATTGACCTATAATTGTAGCATTTAACATTTAGACCACCTCTTTCTTTTCTATATATTTTTCTACAAATTTTTTTTCTTCT
>CALXSO010000059.1 GCA_944391155.1 uncultured Clostridia bacterium | reverse complement strand
TAATATAGGTGTTCCTGTTTGTTTATTATATCCTATTGGAACTCCTGTTGAATGTCCCACTTCTGAGGTTGTAAAAGGAAATACTGTTCCCATTGATCTACTATCAAAATCATGATTCTTTTTTATCTTATCATTCATTAAAGGCAAATTAGATTGAAATGCTTCTTCTTGTATAGCCCAAGCACTTCTTATTCCAACAAGAGATTTTGACATTTCTGTTGCTAATAATTTTGTTAATCTATCTAAATCTTCTAAACTATATGTAAATAAAGTAGATATAACAGAAGCTTCATACATTTTATTAAAACCAGCTGCTATCTCATCTCTAAGTTGTTCTGCTTCAAATCTCTTTTGTGTTAATGTACTTTCTCTGTTTATTCTTCCTCTATCTGCTGCAACAATTCTTTCAGTTTCTAGTTCATTTATAGTTTTATTTAATTCACTTTGTGATCTTGCCTCTGAAATAGGTGTAATGTACACAGATGTATTTATATCTCCAAAAAAGTATAAATCTCTAAATAATTCTGGAAAAGTACACATACGAGGCAATGAAGAAACAAAGAAACTTCTTGCATATCTTTTTACATTAGAAATAATTTCTAAATGATCTATATTTGAAGCATCTATACCAGATGGTGCGATTAATTCTTTAATTGTCTTTTTTCTTAAAAAGTCTCTTTCTTCATCATTGTTCTGTAACTTTCTTTCTTCCTCTTCTTGTTTTTGTCTCTTTAGTTTCTTGAACATTTTCTTCTTCCTCCTTTTCCTGATTTGGTACATCTATCTCTTCTATTGCTTGTTCAGCAACGTCTTGCCCTATGTATTGTCTATTTTCTTTTATAATTATTTTTGCTAAAGTATTTATTAAATCATCCATATTTTGTTCTTTTTCTTCTACTTTCTTTTGCTTTGCTGATTTTACTTTATCTATTGCATTATTTGCTTTTTCAATAGCTGCTTGTTGAATTTTATTATCAAGCACCTTCATTTTCTTTTCAAAAATATCTTGTGATGTAGAATACAAACTATCATATCCTGCTCTAATAGCAGTATCTATGCCGTATAATTCTGCATCATCTCTATTGTATGCCATATACAATAATTCAATAAGCTCTTTAGAATTTAATATTTTACCTATTATTGAACATCCTGATAATGTTCTTATTAGGGCTTGAGATTTAGTATATAGCTCAGAAAACGCCATATTTCTAATTTCATCTTTATCATACTTTTCTTCTGAATTTTCTTCAACATAATATGAAACGACAACATAATATTTCTTGTTTAAGACATTTTTATTTAAACTCATTTGTTCAGTATTAGAAAGTATATCTTTTCCATATTCTAAAAGATTTTTTTGTTTTGTTAATTCATAAAAATATTTATCTAAATCTGATTGAGAATAAGTTTCTGATGCTTGCATATTTCTATATTCAAATGTCATTTTATTATATCTATTTTCTATTTCTCTTATTTTTTGTCGATAAGAAGCTAAACTTTTTCCTAAGTTAACTGTTCTAGTTTGAATATAAATTTGAATTGGATGTCTAAGTGTGTTTAAAAATTGCTGAAACCCTTCTTCTACAGAGATTTTTTCCATTTCTGACATTAAGTCATAATTTATACCTTGACATTCAATGACCATAACATATCTTTTACCGTTTTTTTGAACAATCATATTGTCTTCTATATTTTCAAATTCCATAAAGTCAAAAATAGATTGTTTAGAATATAAATTACTTATTGTATTTTTTTCAATATTGGCTTTTTTATCATTTCCAGTTTGACCATTATTCAAATTAATTGTTTGATTATTTTTCTTACTACTTCTGTCACTAGTTTTCAATTTTAATAAAATATAAACTATTACAAATACTACTAGCAAAACTAGCATTACTAGTAATGCAACTCCTAGAACTTGAGAAATTACGTTATCATCCATCTTACTTTTTTCCTCCTTTATTTTCTTCTGTAATTTTATTTTTTTCTAAATTATATACATATACTCTATTCTTTTTTAATTTAAATTTTATTGCTCTCATAATAACATCATCTATATTTTCCCCTCCTGCATTTTTTGTTACTGGTAAAATATTAGATTCAGGTACTTTAAAAGTAGCTATAGAAAAACCTATGGCTCCAAATAAAACTATAAATATAAATGCTATAAAATCTAATCCGAATACACTAAGAATCAAATAAATTAGAAAACCTACACAAACTCCTGCAAAAGTGTATATTAATGCTTTTGTTGAAAAAACATATAATATTCTTCCTTCTCCTTTTACATTTCTTGGTACATTATAAGTTCTCATAATTTTTCCTCCTTAATTAATAAACATCTCACATCAATTATACCAAAAAAAACACAAAATTGTAAGGCTTTTTGTCATATTTTTAGAAAATAATATAGATTTAATATAACTGTAATAATAGCGTAATAAATAATTTTAAAGATATTTTTTCTTAGCCTGCGGAAAAAGGATTTTAGAAGTTTTTACCTTTTTTTGTTAAAAATTTTGTAATATAATTTTATTTTTAATTTTTAAAAATTTATCGTGTTTATGTTTACTGCAAATTTTATTTTATGATTTTCTTTTTCATTCGGCTTTTTATCTGGAGATTACGGATAAAATAAACCACTTAAAGTTAAGTATATAATTTTTAACATAAAAGGCTCATTCCGTAATTTAAGATATTCTATGCGATATTTCTAGCACCTTTTCTGTATTAATTATTTTTAATAAGAAAGGTTACAAAGCTATATCAGTATGACTTACGCAGGTCTTTTTATAGGTAACCTTGTATATGGAAAAATCCAAATATAGTCAAGATAAAAGCCGATTTTTCTTTTGAAAATAAAATCTCAGAGATTTATTTTCACTTTAAGTCTGTGTAACTTAAAGTTTCATATTGTTTCCTATACAATAAAAAAGTACCTTTTTGATAAAAGATACTTTTTTTATTATTAATTAAATTACTTTTTATGCACCTAATTGATTTGTAAATCCGTAGATTATTCCAGCTATTGCTGAAGCTGCGAATACTAATGCTGCACCTATAACATATGGCATTAAAGTCTTCTTGTATTCTGCTTTCTCTTCTGCACTACCCATCATGTATTTAATACCTATTACTACTAAAACTATAACTGAAGCAATTGATCCTACTGTACTTATAATTTGTATAAGTTGGTTACCTATTTTACCAATTGAACTAGTTCCAGAATAATTATCATCACCAGTATATTCACTTGGATTAGGTGGTGCTGCTAAAACAAATGTAGTAATTGAAACAAATATCAATAATATAGCCACAACTGTTAAAACTTTAACTGATTTTTTCATATCATTTCCTCCTTTATTTTTTATATTTTTATTTTATATTAAATCTTATCAAAAATAAGAATTTTAATAACAAATATTGGTTCTTATACTATTATATCAGATTTTTTAAAAATTTGCAATATTATAGACTATTGATAATAAATTAGTTAAAGCAAATACCATTACACAGCCTATTATATATCCCATCATTGTTTTTTTATAATCAGCTCTTTCTTCAATACTAGAAAACATATATTTTATACCTATTGCTACTAAAGCTATTACTGAAGATACAGTACCTATAATTTGTACAACAGATACTAATCTATTAACCTTTGACCTAAAATCATTTGGTACAACTCCTGGATCTTGTGCATAACTATTTAAATCTCCTAATTCTAAATCTGGTGAAATACTAGTATCAGCTCCACTTCCAGCTTGAGCTCCATAACAATAATTTAGATTAATAAAAAATATCATTGCTATAAAAATAATTAATATAATTTTAATTTTTTTTGACATTTTTTACCTCCACTATTATTAATTATATCATTTATACTAAATTTAGACAAGTAAATTTGGTATTTTTAATATTTTTTTACAAAATTTTTCATTTTTTTCTTGTTTTTTATTAATGTTTTAGAAAGATTCCATTATATTAACCATAAGTTTCCATATTCCAAGTGCTCCAAATATTACTACGCAACCTACTAAATAAGGAACTAATAACTTCTTAATTTCTGCTTTACTATCAACACTTGAGTACATGTATTTAATACCTATAACTAAACCGACTAGAACTGCTAATGCAACTCCTACTTCTACAAATATATTATATAAATTTGATGATGTAGATTGCAATTCATCTAATTTTATTGGACTATCAGATGCTGATCTAATAAAGTCATCACCATCATTCATCATATCTTCTAAGCTTTCTGAACCATTACCACTATCAGATAATTCTGGCTTAGTATAAAGTACATATCCTTTTCTTTTATCATCTGCTTCATCATTAATTTCACCAACTGTTGCTCCTGAAAGTAAGTTTTCAAATCTTTTTTGAGTAGCTTCATTTCCTTCTGTCTTCATAGTTTCTTCCCATGCATCCATAAGGTCGTCTGGAATATTTTCAAAATCATCTGGATTTGATTTTTCTAAATAGCTTATTATTTCAGATGGTGAATAATCCTTCATTTCTTCTATTTCTTCTTCACTTTTATCCTTAATTGAATCTGAATTATTTTTTCTCTCCCTTTCTTTTACTGCATCTTCAAGATCTCCAAGCAAGTCAATTTCATCTTGTGGATATGTAGAAACACCTGTAACTGCATCAACTTCCTCACCCTTTTTGCTAATTACTTTTTTCCATTCTTCAAATTCTTCATCACTTAATTCATTTACAATATTTCTATTATTTTTATATTCCTTTTTTATATCGTCCCATGTAAGAGCTGCATGTACACATGAAGTTAAAAGAAATATCATAACTATCGAAAATATAGTAATAAAAAATATTTTATTTTTTTTCATCATTTTATCACATCCTCTCTTAAGCATTTATCTCTTATTTAAATTATATCCTATTTTTCAACGTTTTTCAACACTTAAATCTAATTAAATTCGTAAATCAGTTTTTTTGTTACACTTCTGTGTAACATAAGGGTAATCCAACCAAATGTTGATATATAAATATTTTTTAATTCTTTTAGCATTTTATTTCTTTTTATACTCTATATTTTATATTAGAATATACATCTCATAAAATATTTATTTTGCTTTTATGTCTTTGCTAATTTATCCTTAAAACTCTTTAAAATCAATTTTAAGCATCTTTTGTAATATATTAATAATTTTATAAGCCTTAATTTTTATTTATATTTCATCGCTTTTTTAATAATTTTGTCTATATAACTATTTACTTCATTACTTAATTTTGAAGTCATTATTTGAATATCCTTTCTAA
>CALXSO010000058.1 GCA_944391155.1 uncultured Clostridia bacterium | reverse complement strand
AAAAAGCATGGAACCAGAACAAAAAGTAAATTTCAATCAAAATACAGTGACAGGATCCAATCAATTAAAGAAGCTGATAAAAAAGCCAAACAAAAAAGAACTAAAACAGTAAAAAAAAGAAAGCAATCAAATCAAGATAATAGAAATAAAATCATAAGAGAAAAGATGATAAAAGAACTACAAAACAGCAATTTAATAAAAAACGACAGTAATGATAAAAATTAATAAAATCACATTAAAGTTTCTTATGCAATCTCTATTTAATGTGATAAAAAAAAGATTGCAAATATTATAATACGGAGAAAAAAAGATGAAAGTTACAAAGGAAAATTTAAGCTTGGAAAAAGCAATTGAAAGAGAATGGATAATAACTAATGGGCTTGGAGGCTATGCAAGTTCAACAATATTAGGAATTAATACCAGAAAATATCATGGGTTATTAGTAGCACCACTAATGCCACCAGCAGGAAGATATTTAATATTATCAAAATTAGATGAGAGTATTACTCTAGGAGACAATAATTATACATTCTACTCAAATATAGGAAAAAATTATATTTCAAAAGGTTATAAATATCAAATAAGTTTTGAAAAAGAAATTTTACCTAAATTTACATATGAAATAGAAGATGTAATTATTGAAAAAGTAATATGCTTAGAACATGGAAAAAATACAGTTGGTGTATATTATAAAATAAAAAATGGAGAGAACAAAGCAAAATTAACATTAGCACCAGTTATGAATTTTAGAGATTTTCATACGATGAACACAGATCATAACTTTAATTTAAGAGAAAACATAAATGGAAAGAAAGTAAAAATAATTATAGATGATCACATTCAAACACCTATATATATGAACATTTCTGATGGAAAATATATTGAACACAATAATGATATTTTTTCAAACATGTTTTATATAGAAGAAGAAAAAAGAGGATTTTATCCTGAAGAAAATCATGTCGTACCTGGAAGATATGAAATTGATATAGAACCAAACGAAGAAAAAGAAATTTCTTTTGTATGCTCATTTGAAGAGAATATTGAAGAAATAAATGTAAAAAAGATGATGAAGAAAGAAGAAAAACGTATAGAAGAGATGATTTCAAAAACGAAATTAATTTCTTTGTCTTCAAGAAATAAAGAGAAGAATGAGCTAATTAGAAAATTAGTAATAGCAACTGATAATTTCATAGTATTTAGACCAAGTTTTAGATTACACACAATTATTGCAGGATATCCATGGTTTTTAGATTGGGGAAGAGATACACTTATAGCTTTTGAAGGATTATTACTGAAACAAGGAAGATATGATATAGCAAAAGAAGTATTAAAAACAATGATTCGTGATATAAAATATGGTTTAGTTCCAAATGGATATTCAGGATTTGACAATAGACCATTATATAACAGTGTAGATGCATCATTATTATTATTTGAGGATGTAAAAAAATATTTAGACTATACAAAAGATGAAAAATTCATACAAGAAGAAGTATATGCAAAATTAGAGACTATAATAAATAATTATATTAATGGAATAGATATTGATAATAACAATATATATTTAGATACTTCAGACTATTTATTAGTTTCAGGAACAGAAAATACCCAAAATACATGGATGGATGCAAAAATTGGAGAATATGCAGTAACTCCTAGGAATGGAAAAGCAGTTGAAGTAAATAGTATGTGGTATAATAGTTTAATGATAATGGCAGAATTAACAAATAAAATGGGACAAAAATCTAATGTAAAAAAATATAAACAATTAGCAGAAAACTGTAAAATATCATTTAATAATAGATTTTATAATGCAAGAAGAAAATCACTTTATGATGTGCTTGGAGATAGTAAAATTAGACCAAATCAATTATTTGCATTTAGTCTTTCATATCCAATAATAGATCCAAATTCAGAAATAGCTGATAATGTCATTAATACTGTAGAAAAAAAATTATTGAACCAATACGGATTAAAAACTTTGGCAAAAGGCGAAGAAAATTATGTAGAAATATATGAAGGAGACGGAAAAAAGAGAGATATGAGCTATCATCAAGGAATTACTTGGACATGGCTATTAGGATTATATTATAATACACTTAAAAATAAAGAAAAACATACTAAGTTGAAAAAACAGAAACAAGAAATAAAAGAAAAAATAGAAAATTTTAGAAATAAAACCCTAGAAACATTTAAGAAAGAAATTGATGAAAGAGGATGTATTGGTGGAATAGCAGAATTATATGATTCTAAAAAACCATTTGCTCCTAAAGGGGCTATAAACCAAGCTTGGAGTGTTTCAGAAATTTTAAGAATTATAGTTGAAGAATAATAAAAAGATTTAATAATACAAATATTTCAAGTTATGAAATAAATCTTCTGTTTATTGGAAGTAAAAGAAAAAAGTTAAATAATCGTTACTATTCAATGACATAAAAGAAATCCGTCTGAAAGGTTGGTATATAAATATTTTTATCAAAGACTAAAATGTAGACCTAAAACTTGTTTTTGACAAAAAAATTATATACCAACCTTTCAGACTATTCTACAAAAAAAGTCTAAATTGTAACAAATGATTAACCAAATGACAATCTGGTTAATTATTAATTTTTTGAAAAAGGATTTACAATTAAAGTATGTTGATGTGTATAAATAACCATGCCTGGTTTAGAATTATTAGGTTTTTTTACATATTTAACTTCACAATAATCCACAGGCACATTTGAAGAATTTTTAGCTTTACTATGTAGTGCTGCAATTGAAGCAACCTTAATTAAAGTTTCTTGTGATGGGATAGAGTTTTCCACTTTTAAAATAACATGACTACCATGTATTAATTGTGTATGAAACCAGATATCATTTTTATTTGCATATTTTAGTGTTAGATAATCATTTTCTTTATTATTTCTACCAGCCAATACAGTATAACCATCTATAATATATTTTATAGGGTTGAACGTAGCAGTTTTATTTTTTGTTAGGTTAGATTTTTTTATTTTTTTGTTTTTTGAATTTTGTGACAAGGAATTTGGCAAACTATCTCTAAAAATTAAACTTTCTGAAATTTCTTCATAAATATTAGAAACTTCCTCAAGCGAATTACAATTTTCTAATTCATATATTATGCTTTCGATATAATTTAATTCTTTCAGTGTTTCTTCCTTTTGTTTCGTAACAATTTGTAATGCATTTTTTAGTTTATTATATTTTTTAAAAAATCTTTTGGCATTCATATTTGGAGTAAATTTTTTATCCAAAGGTATTGTTATCAAATTATTATTATCATAATAGTTTTCTATAGTTATATTTTCCACATTTTCATTTGGAATTTTATATAAATTAGCAATAATTAATTCACCATATACTTTGTAAGTTTCCATATTATCACATTCTTTTAACTTTTCATTCATATGCTTAAGTCTTTTTTGATATTTTTTTAAAATATCAAAAATAAATTTTAATAGACTATTTCTGTAAGTAATCAACCTTTCAGAAGTATTTTTAGAATAATAGAAATCATCTAAATAAAGATTTAAAGAAAAATTCTTTAAAATATCTGATTGATTGGTATTTTCAGTTTCACTATCTTTATTTTTTTCATTAATCATTTCTAATGTATAATTAATCACTTTTTGGTTTGAATCATATATGGTCTTAAATGTCAAGAAAGAAGTATTAGTTGTATTTACAATTTCTGAAATATATGAATAAAGTTTTCTAAGATTTTCCTCATTAATAGATTTTATATCTAAATATTCAATTGAATTTTCTATAAAAACTTTACTAAATCCATTAAACATATCTACCAAAAAAGTTGGCAATCTATTTAAAGATAAATTAGATGTTTGCTGTACAATAGCATAAAAATCATCAAAATTAGTTATATCCAAAAAATTATTTTTTTCAGATATTGGAAAGACATATTTATATTTTGGTATTAAATTTCTTGTCTTAAAATTATTTGTATTTTCTGCATAGATATGTCTTATGCAATCTATAATATAAGAAGTTTCATCTAATAATAGTATATTACTATGTTTTCACATAAGTTCAACAACTAATTTTAACGAAACTAAATCATCTATTTCATCAAAACCTTCAAATTCAATAATAATAACTCTTTCTAGATTATCAGTTATAAAATTTTTTATATGCATACCAAGTAAATACTTTCTAAGTAGCATACAAAAATTTGGAGCTATTTTGGGATTAACTCTACTATGTGTAGTTAAGTAAATTCCGTAATTACCGAGAATCTATACATATATTTAATGCATAATTTATTCCATTTAAATACATTCCTAAAATAATTGTATTTTTATCTGGTTGAAAAATTTTATCTATTCTCGCACCAGACAAATTTTCAAGTTCATTTGTTATCACTTTTGTAACAATTCCATCAAATGACACTGCAATCAATCCTTTCTTGTTTTTGGTATAGAAAATAACATGAAAATTTTATTTCTTAATTAAAATAGAAAAAATTTACAGCTCGCATTAAAGAAATCAACTTATATATCAAGATATATAAATTTTCCATATAAAACAAGAAAAATTACATTTTAAAAGCCCATAATGAGCCTTTATAAAGTAAGTTTCTATATTTTCTATCATATTAACATATTAACAATGAATAATCAATATACTAATTTAATAGATTTTGCTTAAACGAACGAATTTATTACAATTGAATAAAAGCATTATAAAGCAATAGCTAGAAGAAAAATAAAATTTCTTCTAGCTATTAT
>CALXSO010000057.1 GCA_944391155.1 uncultured Clostridia bacterium | reverse complement strand
TATATATATTAATCTAAAATTATTTTTTGTTTACTAAATCTTTTAATGCTTTACCAGCTTTGAAAACTGGAGCTTTTGATGCAGGTATTTTGATTTCTTCTTTAGTTTGTGGGTTTCTACCTTTTCTAGCAGCTCTTTTTCTAACTTCGAATGATCCAAATCCAACTAATTGAACTTTGTCTCCTTCTGTTAAAGCGTTTGTTACAACTTCTACAAAAGCATTAACTGTAGATTCTGCTACTTTTTTTGTGTCTCCTGTTTTTGCAGCTATTGCTGCGATTAAATCAGCTTTGTTCATTTAAATTACCTCCTAAGATTTAATATTATGTACGTTTATCGCCTGAACGTAAGCAATAACTGTACTACTAATTAAGACTATTCGCCAAATTCCGATAAAATCCTTCTTTTTTATTCAATTTTTTTAATTTATTTGTATTTTAATTTTTATTATTTTTTATTTTCTTATATATTGATTTTTACTTTATATTTTTTGTTTTCTCTTATTTTATTTTTTATCTTCTACTTTTATTAATTTTTTATTAATATATTTTCATTTTTTCTAATATTCTGCATATTTTATTTCCACCTGGCATTTGCTGTATTTCTTCTTTGGAGAATATCTTTAATATTACTACTGCTAATACATATATGATTATTGCAGTTATTATTGCTATTATTGTAGCCATTTTTTCTCCAATTATACCAGTAAATACTGTATAAATAAAGTATGAACAAATTGCCATAATTGTAACTGCTATTGCTGGTTTTATTACAATCTTTTTAAATGTTAAATTTAATTTTATTAGTCTTCTTAATGCTGATATTGTTATTGAAAAAGCTACTACATGACAGGCTACAGATGCCCAAGCAGCACCATTGACACCGAATTTTGGGTTTGGTACTAATATTAAATTTAAAATTAATTTTACAATTACTCCGGCACCCTAAGGCCATTGCTGGTACTCTCAATTTTCCATATCCTTGCAGTATTGCATTGATTGTTTGATCTAATACTGTAAATAATATTGTTAAAGAACTAATCTGTAGTACTACAGCACCTGAACTTGCATTCGGAAATAATAAATTTAATATTGGTCCTGCAAATACACACATACCTACCGTGCATGGTAATGCTATTAACATTGAAGTTAATATTGAAAATGATGATTTCTTTACTATTGTTTTTTTATCTCTTCTGGCTCTTGCTGCTGAAATTGCTGGAACTAAGGCAGTTGAAAAAGCAACATTTATTGATAATGGTAAACTTGTTAGCATATCTACTTTTCCACCTAATATTCCATATTGAGCTAATGCTTCATTTTCTGGTAAAAACTCTTTTAAACTTCTAACAACTGTAAATGAATCTATATTTTTATTTAATGAAGACATTATGGCTGTTAATGCTATAGGGATTGATACCATCAATATTCTTTTTATTATTGTTTTTACTCTCTCATATTTGTAGTTAACTGTAGATTTTATTTCAGTTGCAATCTCTTTTCTAACTACTTTGTAATATAAATATAAATAACCAAAACCAGCAAAAGTTGCAAGTGTAGTTGCTACTGTTGCTCCTGCTGCCATCCATTCTGTTGAAACGTTAGAAATTATTGCAACAATTTCTACAATGATTACTGTAAATGCTGTTTTGAATACTTGTTCTAGTGTTTGTGATCTAGCTGTTGCTTTTACATTTTGTCTTCCATTAAAATATCCTCTCATAACAGATGCAATTGCAACAAAAAATATTGCTGGCGATAATGCTACCATTGTCATTTCTGCTTCTGGAATTTGTAGCCATTGTTTTGAGATTATTCCTGCTCCAAAGAATAACAATAAACTTCCTACTAATCCTATTACAGCAAAAGTCGCAAATGCAATTTTAAAAATTCTATGTGCTCCTTTATGATCTCCTACTGCTACTCTTTCTGATACTAATTTTGATATTGCATTTGGAACTCCTATAGATGATATTGTAAGTAGCATTGCATATATTTGATAGCTACTTGATACTATTCCGTTTCCTTCATCTCCAAATCCTTCCCTATTTGTCAGGTATAAAGTATATACCATTCCTAATAGTTTTATCAGGATCTGTGAAAACATTAGTGTTAGTACACCTTGTAAGAAACCTTGTTTTGTTTCTTCTTTTATATATTTCTTTTTTCTCTTTCTAGGTCTTCCCCTTGTTGTATTTTTTCTTCCTGATAACCTATTTTCCATTCAATCACTCCTTAATTCTCTATTGTGCTAAGATGTCTTTAAGAATATTTTATTATTAAAAATATATTTTATTACGAATAAAGTATATTAACTTTTTAATTTCATATTTTAAACTTTTTATCATTATAAAATTAATCACTTTTTTTCGCAATACTTTTTTAGAAATTTTAGGTAAAATCATTGACAAAATGCACTTTTTGTATTAGAATTATTAAGCATTATGTTAGAATATGATTTAAAACTATAGTCTCTCCCCGGTGGCTAATAGATTTAAATTTCATATAGATAATTAAAAATAATAAAATAGGAGGCTATTATTATCATGAATAATACAACATACAGTGCCAAAAAAGGTGAAGTAGAAAGCAAATGGTACATTATTGATGCAGCAGAAAAACCACTTGGTAGAATTGCAACAGAAGCTGCAAAATTATTAAGAGGAAAACATAAACCAACATTTACACCTAATATTGATACAGGTGATCACGTAATTATTATAAACTGCAAAGATGTAGTTTTAACAGGTAACAAATTAAATCAAAAAATTTACAGACATCATTCAGGATATATTGGAGGAATGAAAGAAGTTCCTGCAAAGGTTATGCTTGAAAAAAATCCAGAAAAAGCTATGATGTTAGCTGTAAAAGGAATGTTACCTCATAATTCTTTAGGAAGATCTATGCTTAAAAAATTAAGAGTTTATGCAGGTAGCGAACATTCAAATCAAGCACAAAAACCAGAAGTATGGGAGGTAAAGTAGAATGGCTAAATCAGAAAAAATAGTTTACTACGGAACAGGTAGAAGAAAATCTTCTATTGCTAGAGTAAGATTGATAGAAGGTTCTGGAAAAATTACAATTAACGGAAAAGATATAGATGAATTTTTCGGATTAGAAACTTTAAAAGTAATTGTTAGACAACCTTTAACAGTAACAAATACATCTGCTAAATACGATGTTATTGCTTCAGTAAAAGGTGGCGGATTTACAGGTCAAGCAGGAGCAATTCGTCATGGTATCGCTAGAGCTTTAAATGAAGCAAATACTGAATATAGACCAGCTTTAAAACAAAATGGATTTTTAACAAGAGATCCAAGAATGAAGGAAAGAAAAAAATACGGTCTTAAGAAAGCTAGAAAAGCACCACAATTTTCAAAGAGATAGAAAATATTTTCTTAGTACAGAAATTCAAAGACAAAAAATCCAACTCAATAACAGTTGAATTTTTTGTTTTTACTCTGTTTTATATATTAGAAATACTATTACCGAATTTAGTATCTTTATTAGTTTCTAAATTCAGTCTATGAATATTTTACTTATTAATTAAAATAAGGTAAATTCATCTTGAATAGGATCTCCAATACCAATGAAGTTTTCGTCTTCATCTATTATTTCTCGTATAACTCTTCCTTTGAGTTTCTTAAGTTTTTTTGTACCAGCATAATGCATTAGTTTTCTGAAATTAGCATTTTCTTTTACATCATGAAACTCTTTTGAAAACAAATGAATTTCTTTATCTCTGATAGACATAAATTCAAGTGCTACTGTTATTGTTAAATCCTTTCTGATTTTTGTTTTCACTTTCGTAATCTTACAGTTATAATCTCTTTTCATTGTTTTACCTCCTATAAATGCAAAAAAATACTGTTACAATTACTAAAAACTTATTATCTCCTTTCTTATAAATTTAGACATTTGTCTATATTTTATGTATAATAAATAAACATATCTGTATTATATATCATCTTTACATAATTTACAAGTTAAACTTATTAAAATGGGCACTTTATTTTAAGTCCCCATTTTTTATTATTTTTTTAATTCTTTAAATCTTTTATTCACAACATTCCAGTTAACAATATTCCAAAAAGCTTTTATATATTCTGCTCTTTCAGTATAGTATTGCAAATAGTAAGAATGTTCCCACATATCTATAACAAGTATTGGAACACATCCCCATAATGTTAGATTCTGATGTTTTTCACACTGTAATATTTCTAATTTGTTCCATTTTGGTACCCATGCTAGTATTCCCCATCCTGAAGCCTCTACAGTTTTGCTTGCTTCAGAAAATTGACTTTTAAAATTTTCATAATTTCCAAAATCTTTTATTATTTGTGTCATTAATTCTAGATTTGGTTCTGTTGGTATTGCCGGTCCCAAATTTTCAAAAAAAAGTTCGTGTAAAATTGCTCCTGAATCAAAAAAACTTAAATCTTTTTCTAAACATTTTATATTAGTAAAATCTTTCATTTCTCTAGCTTTTTGTAATTTTTCTTCAGTTTTGTTTGTGTTATCTACATATCCTTTATATAAAATTTTGTAATGTAATTCTAATGTTTTTGCAGAATAGTATGGTTCTAATGCATTTAATGGATATGGTAATTCAATCATTTTTAACATAATAAAACCTCCTTAAATAGTATATTCTATTAAAGGAGATTTTATTATTTTTATATTTTATTTTATATTTTTTCATTATGTCTTTTTCTTATCCTGTATTTATATTTGTTTTAGTAATATATTTTTTATATGTTTTTTATATTAAACTGATAAAAATATTTTACATTAATTTCATATAATCTTATTAAAGTTACTCTACCATCTCTAATGCATCACTTTTTTCTTCTAATCCCTCAAGATTATAATAGGTATCTGGAATATTACCAACAATAACATTTTCTATTAATAATACTTGATTCGATATTTTCTGGGAGATGTCATGAAATGGTGTTAAAATGCTTACTTCACAATCTACTTGCAGATATACTCTATGCAGAGTTTGATTTATACCTTGTGCAATAAATTCACTTCTTAGGTCTGTTTCTACATTTCCAACTGTGGAAATTGTAATTTTTATTCCTGGTCCTTGACCTGCAAATAATTTGAATCCTGTAAAACTTCCTAATGATATTTCTATATTCTCTCTTCCCTTTTTATTTAACTCATTTTGAATTTTTATTGCTACATCTGAAATTATTGCATTAATAGGTATTACATTTGCTCTAATCATCGATATATTGCCAGCATTATCTTTTTCTATTGTAAATAATTCATCATAACTATGTTCTGTCATAACTACTGTTGCTTGATCATTTGATATAATTGTTGCTATACTTTTTGCTCTATCTTCACAAAGTTTATCAAATATTGGTAAAATTGCATCTAATATTATTTTCATTGTTGATATTGCTATTGTCATTATTATTATTATTTTTAACATTTTTATTCTTTTTTCTTTTGGAATTTTGGAATTTATTTTTGGTATTTTTATTCTTCTTCTAGAATAGATTTTATCCATTTACAATTGCAGGTTTTTTTATATATTTTGGAATATATAATTTTTGACCTGGCATGATTAAATCTCTATTTTCTATTCCATTTGTTCGTGCTATATCATCAACTGTGCTTCCAAATTGTTTTGCTATATTCCAAAGAGTATCGTCTTTTTTTACTATGTAAATTATAAGACTATAGTCCTGCTCCTCCCTTTCACCATTTTCTTCGATTGTATCAATTAAGTTCATATTTGCAACTTTATATATGTCTGTATTCATTCCTAAATCTATGTTACTTGTGATATTTCCTCCATCTTGAATTATAAAGTCTTGATTTTTAATTTCTATTTCATTATTTGTTTTCATAGTTTCTGCATTTTCTAAGTCTTCAATTACATAGTCAAATGGTATTTTTGCTTCTCTTGTTTCTATTTGTGAATTTGTTTTTAGAAATGTGAATTTTAGTCCTAATTCTCCTTCATATAATATTTTTGAATATATTTTATCTTCTTTTATAATTTCTGGTAATATATCAACATCCAATAAGTTCATTCCTTCGATGTCTTTGATGTTAATTTTTTCTCTGATTTGTTTTTCTCCTTTTTCAGTCCTCTTTCCACTCATTGTTAGTACTTGTTTTTTTCCTATGTTTAAATTTATGTCTGGATGATATAAGTCTTGGATGAAATTTATTTGTTTTTCTTCATATACGTTGCAAGATACTCCTATTTCCATTTCAATATATATTGAGTGTTCTTCTTGTGCATTTGGTTTTATTACTAAATTTTTTATTTCATAATTAACATCACAGATATTGTCTTCAGATATATTTGGAATGTCTATAAATCCTACTGTTGGTATTCTGCAAGTTACTTGATTTACTCTGTTGTCTTCTGTTAAATACATTATTTTAATATTTGCTTCTGCTTTTGCTAATA
>CALXSO010000056.1 GCA_944391155.1 uncultured Clostridia bacterium | reverse complement strand
AAGAGAAAATAATATAATTGAAAGTCAAGACTGTAAAATTAATCAGCAAAATAGTTTGATTAAATTAGATAGTAGAATTTATGATGTTGCGACATTATATGAAATACAAAAAAAGATTAATGTTATGAGAAAATCAAATGATAGATATATAGCAAGAGTGAAAGTTCGAGATGGAAATAAAGAATTTTCTGGATACAGGATTTTATGTTCTATAGGTTCAGATGAAAAAAGTGCTATTCAAAGATTAAAAGAAAAACTTATAAAAATGTATATGGGACATACAAATATAAATCATACAGCTGAACAATATAAGAAATTATTAACGAATGAAGAAGAAATGGAAATGGATTAAAACACTTGAGATAAAGATATAAGAATAAATAAAAGTATCATTAAATTTCTATAAATTTTAATGATACTTTTTATATTGGGAGGATATATGGATTATAAAGAAGAAATGTTTAAAGAATATGAAGATATAGTAGATCCTAAACAGTTAAAAAAGATGTTAGGCAACAAGATAGGAACAAACAAAGTATATGATTTATTACGAAAGAAAGAAATTTATAGTAAAAGAATAGGAAATAATTATCTGATTCCAAAAGTAAGTGTAATTGAATATATCATGAAAAAATGAAAATGGGCTGATTTGTTTTGTTTTATTTGTTACAATCTTAGTGTAATTAACAAACAATCAGTCGTTTTTTATTGGAAGGAGATAAAAAATGATTGTAACACAAGAAAATGAAATAAAGGTAACAGTAAGTATTCAAGAGAAAGGAGGGATTTATCAAGCAGTATTAAGCTACAAAGATTTAACAGATACCTGGAGAACTAAATGGAAAAGTACAGGTATTAAAGTAAAACCAGGAAATAAAAAATTAGCAAAAGAGAAAGCTACGAATATTAAAGAAACATTTGAAACAGAAATGCACGAAAAGATGAGACCAAAGCGTACAGGAATAGAAGCACAATTAGATATGGAATTTATAGACTTTATGAATATGAGATTGGAAGAAGTTAGTGTAAAAAGAAAATATGAATATGATACTTATGCAGGTTATAAATCAAACATTAATATTCATATGAAAGAATTTTTTGGTTCATCTAAAGATATTAGTGATAATAATCTTTCCAGTAATAAAACAAAAGAAAAGAAACATATTTATAAAGTTAGAGAGGTAACACCAGAGGTTGTTGATAGATTTTTTACATATTTATCAATAGATTGTAAATTAAAAAATACATCTATAAAACATTATAGAAATCAAATAAGTGTAGCATACGAATTATTAGATAAGAAAAGTGTAATGGCTAAGCCAACAAGAGGAATTGAACATTTAAAGCAAGAGGTATTTAATCCTGAAACATATTCAATGGAAGAATTAAATCAATTACTGAAAATTGTAAAAAATGATGTGATTGAGATACCAGTTTTACTCGCAGCATATTATGGCTTAAGGCGTAGCGAAGTAGTAGGATTGAAATGGAGTGCTATTGATTTTGAAAATGATTGGATTTACATTAATCATACAGTCGTACAAGTATCTGGTTGTGCTAATAAATTGGTTAAAGGAAAATTGGTCGCGAAAAACAGAACCAAAAGTATACATAGTAACAGAAAGTTACCATTATATAAAGAGGTAAAAGAGGCGTTATTAAAGAAGAAGGAAAGAATTGAGTTAAATAAGCAATTATTTAAAAATAGTTATGATAATAGGTATTTAGAATATGTTTGTATAAAAGACAATGGAGATATAATTAAACCAAACCATATAACGCATAGATTTTTGAAATTAATTAGAAGGAACAAGATGAAGGAAATTAGATTTCACGATTTAAGACATACTTTGGCAACAGAATTAAATGCTAATGGTATGGATTTAAAGGCAATAGGAGAATTTTTAGGACATGGAAATTTATCTACCACTAAAAGATATTCACACCCAGATGATAGAATTAAACAAAATGTAGCAAATACTTATGAAACATTAATACATAATGGAATGAAAGAAATAAAAGAAACAAAAAATCCAAAAAGATTTGTAGTAAAAAGAAAAGTACAAAAAGTTGTTACATAATAAAAAAATAGTATATACGAAACCGTACATACTATCCCCAAATATTAAATATCTAAAAAAAATTACCCCAATTTTTTAGATATTTTGCAAAAGATAAAAAATATAAATTGCTGAAACCCTTGATATATGGTGAGCCAGGAGGGATTCGAACCCCCGACCCTTGGCTTAGAAGGCCAATGCTCTATCCAACTGAGCTACTGACCCATATTATGAATCAGCAATTTATAAATTTTCAATGTAATAAATTTTTTAGATATTTTTTTAGATATTTCATATCTAAAAAGCTATAAGCCTTGATATTAGCTAACCTTACAAAAAGGTAGCAGTGTCTTAGAAGGCCAATGCTCTATCCAACTGAGCTACTGACCCATTTAAAAACTCAAGGGATATTTGTTAGAGATTTTGTTAGAGTTTTTTGAAGCAACTCTCAAAATCCAGTTATATCAATGTACTTGTGAATGTAGTCACAATCTTAGAAGGCCTGTGCTCTATCCAACTGAGCTACTGACCCATAGCTATTCAACAATAAATATATTACCACAAAATACAAGCACTGTCAACAATTATGAATAAAAAAATTCAAAAAACCAAAAATCCCAAAAAGAATAAACAAAACATTAGAAAGTTTTTCAACAAAATCAGAATTAAAATTATTACCCAAAAAACGTCCAAAAAATATAGCAATAGAATTACTACAAAGCATGCCTAAAACAGAGCCAAATATAAGAGAAAACTTATAATCTGAATACTCAATACCAAGACCCAAAGAAGCAAGAAAAGTCTTATCGCCAATTTCCCCAATAAAAATACTAAAAGCAATAATAAAAATATAACTAATCCTTAAACAAGAAAGTTTACTAAGAAAAGAATTCTTAGAATGATCATTAGAATCATTTTTAGGTAAAAAACCATAAACACCAAAAATCAAAAAAGACAAATAAGTAAAAAAAGACAAATAGGAACTAAAATCAGAACTAATAGAAGAAACAAAACTACCAAACAAAATAGCAAATCCATGGCTAAAAAAAGTCCCCAAAGCAATGCCAATCAATATACGAGAAGCACGAAGTTTATTAGAAAAAGACAAAACCAAAAGTTGAGTCTTATCACCAAGTTCTGAAACAAAAATCATAATAAAACTAATAAAAAAAGGATATAGAAAATCCATATAAACCACCACTAAAATATATGAAAAAAAAACACAATTATTCTAAACCAAAAAATAAAAAACAATAATAAAAAAAATAAAAACCAATATTCAAAAACAAATAATAACATAAAACTAAAATGATATAAAATATTTTAATCAAAAAAAGATTCAAGACTGTATAAAAAGAACCAATAAAACACTAATATATTAACCATTCAGACACCTCCACAAAACAAAGATACAAACTAAAACATGTAAATTAATTACAAGGAGAATTGAAAAAGTAAAAAATATATGGAAAATGTAAATTAATTACAATTGTGAAATCTTTGTGAAAAACTTTACTAAAAAAAAAATAAATGATATTATACTAGGGAAATCAAAAAGAGAAGGAGGAAT
>CALXSO010000055.1 GCA_944391155.1 uncultured Clostridia bacterium | reverse complement strand
TTTTTTGTTCATTTTATACTAAATTTTAATTTTTTCTAATATTATTTCTTTTCCTTTTAAATAATCTAAAATTCCACTTTGTGTTGTAAAATTGAATTTTATTTTGTAACTTATTAGAGATTGATATTTTTCGTGAAATTTCTTATTTATTTCATTTTTTCCATATTTTCCGTCACCTATTATTGGGTATCCTAGAAATGCCAGATGAGCTCTTATTTGATGTGTTCTTCCTGTTTCTATTTTTACGTCTAATAGTGCTGTATTGTTGGCTCTACTTTGTAATACTTTATATTCTGTAATAATTTTTTGATATCCTTTTTTGTATCTATTGTTGATATATACATGAGCTTTTTTTCTATCTTTAAATAAATAACTTTCTATTCTTTTTTCTTTTTCTTTTGGAATGCCATATACTAATGCTAAGTAATGTTTCTCTATTTCATGATTTTTAAATTTTTGTGTTAGTATTTCTAAAACATTTTTGCTTTTTGCAAATATTACTAATCCTCTTGTGTTTCTATCTAGTCTATGACATGGCATTGGTTTTATGTTTTTATGTTCATAATATTTTTGAACTTGCTTTTCTAAACTTTTCTCTCCTGTTACTTCTATATTGTTGCTCTTATTTATTACTATTATGTTTTCATCTTCATATATAATGTCTAGACTTGTATTATTTAATACTGAGTTTAAATATATCTCAATTATATCATTTTCATAAACTATAATGTCTTTGTTTGTTCTTTTACCATTTATTTTAATATCTTTTTTTCTAAGCAATTTACAAAAGTTATTATAGTTTATATTTGATATTTTTTCTAGTACTATTTTATTTAATTTTTTTTCATTATATTTTTTATCTACAATTATTTTTTCTACCATGGTTTTATTATATATTATTTTTAGTATTTTAACAAGTTTTTGCTTAGTATTTCTTCATATTCTTTATAATTTTGTTCGTATTCTTCTAACATTTTATAAAAACTTTTACAATGAGATTTATATTTTAAATGGCAATATTCATGTAATATTATATAGTCTATAATGTTTCTATGAAATTTTACTATTTTAGGATTTATATATATATTATTTTTTTCACATTTTGCTAATTCATCTGACATTTTTTTTATTCTATAATCTTCTGGTGCAAAGCCTAGTGTTATTCTCATTTTTTCCATTGATCTTTCTATTTCTACTTTTGCAATTTGTTCATATAGTTTATCTATTGCTAAATCCAAAATTTTTGTTTTTTCTGTTTTTTTATATTTGTTAGGAAGTGATATTTTAATTATTTTGTTTTCTACATTTAGCTCTGGCACTTTCGTGTTTTTGTAAGTAATTTTTACTTTGTAGTCTGTTCCTAAAATATATACTGGATGTCTTTCTATTGTTGTTTCTTCTACTTTTTTTATTGAAATTTTTTGTTTTATTATATTCATATATATCACTCCTTTTCAAATTTTTGTTTCGCGAAATGTTGTTCGCTTTTTTTCTTATTCTATATTCTTTTTTTTATTTTTTTAATATTTTTTTAAAAAAAAACAAAAATTTGTTCTTGTTTTTTTATGATTCAGTATAGCCAAAAGGTAAACCAATCGAAATCTAGTCTGTATGGTAAATAGTTCTTTTAGGTTACTAGTCAGACTTCATTTTATAGAGTAGTTTGAAATGTTTATATATAAGTATTTTTATTAGAATAACTTATACAGATTTTTATATACAAACATCTTGCTGTATATAAAACTTCATTTTGTGTTCTATATAAATGATGATTTTTATAAACAATAAAATATGTCAAAAGATTGATATATAAGTATTTTTTTATTTAATTTTTGCATAATTAAAAAAAATTATATTTCATCCTTCTGACAAATTTATTTTATATTATAAATTAATTTTAAAGTCCATCTATATGTTCTTTATATACTTCAAAATCATTTTTGCTTAGTGGCTTAGAGTAATAATATCCTTGTATTGTATCACATCCAATTTTTTCTAAATATTCTACTTGTTCTAAACTTTCAACTCCTTCTGCAACTGTTTTTATTTTTAATTGTTTTGCTATAAATATTATATATTTGATAATATTTTTCTTAGTACTTTTTATATTAATTTGGTCAATGAAAGTTTTGTCAATCTTTATTTTATCTATTGGCATATTTTGTAACATACTTAGTGATGAATAACCTGTTCCAAAATCGTCTATTGAAATGATAAATCCTGCTTTTTTTATTTTTTTCATAACCATAACTATATCTCTTTCCATTGTAGCTGTTTCTGTTATCTCTAATTCTATTTCTTTTGAATCTATTTTATTTTTTTTTGCTATATCTAAATAATCTTTTATAAAATCTTCTTTTACTATATGTTCTTTTGAGATATTTACTGATATTAAAGGAATATTGTTATATTTTCTTTTCCATTCTTTAAGATCCTCACATACTTTATTAAATATATATGTGTCTAATTTTATAATAAATTTATTTTTTTCAAATAATGGTATAAATTCGTTTGGTGGAATTACTTTATTATTCCTAATCCATCTTACTAATGCTTCTGCTCCCTCAATTTTTTTTGTTCTTGTTGATATCTTTGGTTGATAATAAATTACAAATTCCTGATTATCCAATGCTTGTTGCATATTTAATTCAATTTCGTGTTCTTTTTCTATTTCTTTTTCTAATAATTCATCATATATCATATATTGTTTATTGTAATTTCCCTTTACTTTATCAAGTGCTAATAATGCTTTATCTAATATTTTCTCTATTATTTTTTCTCCCTTTTTTATTTTATAAATACCAAGTGACACATAAATTTGATATTTTTCATTTTCTATTTTTATTTTAGATACATTTTCTATTATGTTTTCTGAAATCTTATTTATATCTTCTTTACTTTCAAATATTATTGCGAATATATCATTTGCTAATCTAGAAATAATAGATTCTTTATTAAACTTTTTTGTTAAAATTTTTCCTATATTTAAAAGTAGCTCATTTCCCCTTTTATGACCATATTCTTTGTTAAATGATTTAAATTTATTAATATCTAATACAATTAAATAAATATTTTCAAAATTGCTTTCTAAAAGTTTCTGACTCTCCTCTATAAAATAATTTTTATTTCCTATTTTTGTAATTTCGTCAATATATGCTAGTTTAAATAATTTGTCCTTTTTCTTTTTATTGTTTATTATTATATATAAGGAAATTATAAAAATTATACTAATTATTATATTAGTTATAATTAATGTCATTTTTAGTATTTTATTTAATTCTTCAGCAACTACACTTCCTGGCGTTCTTATTATTAGATACCATTCATTAATACCAAGTTTTTGATATGCTATATAAAAATTATTGTCTTTTTCTTTGTATAACATCTGGCCATTTAATGTTTTATTTATTTCTTGCTCCATTTTTTCAATATTTTTTAAATTTTTGTTTATTTTGTTTTTGTTATTTTCTTTTAATTTTTCAAATATATTTATTCCATTTTCTTCTTTATTAGAATTAGCTATAATTTCTCCATTTACTGTTATTAAATATTCTATTCCTTTTCCATTATATATGCTTTGTAAAAACAAATTTTCATACTTATCTGTTTCTACTACTAATAAAATTACAACTTCCTCTTGATTATTCCAAGATATTTTTTTTGAATATATATTAATTTCTTTTTTATCTACTTTACTAAGCCTCGTTTTTGATATTTGAATTTCATTTGTTTGAAAGAAATAGTTTATGTCTTGTGATAAATCTACAACAGTTCCATCTGATGTACTTGTTTTTCCGTCTTTATATAATATTGCTATTCTTGAAAATTCATCCTTTCCTGCATTTGTATTATATTTTTTGAAAACTTCATCTTCTGTTTTTATATCTATTTGATTTATTATTGTTTCTAATATTCTCTTGTGTTCTTGCATCTTGTCACTTATATTTTCTGCTTCTTGTTTTGCTAATTCTCCTAAATTTTTTAATATATTTTTAGATGTTAAATTTCTTATATATTCAACATATAATATTCCTAAAATTATAGAGATTAAAATAAGTATTGAAATTATTGTTGGAATTATAAATATTTTAATGTCATTTTTTTCTTTCATAATTTATCACCTTATTGAATTCTTTTTAATAATTTATATTTTTTACAATATTATCTTTTTTATTACATGCTTTAGATTATACTTATTTTTTTTATTTATTTTTTTATTTATTTTTTCAATCTTTCAAGTGTTTATTACGTTTCCTATATAATAAATAATTCCAAAATCCTATTTAAGATAACTTTTTTGTTCTTTTATCTATTTATTCTTTTTATGCAAAATAAGTTTAGCTTAATTGAATACATTTCTTTAGATTCTATGTTTATAAAAATATTACTTTACTTATATTTAAAATTAACAAAAATTTTTAAAAAACATATAATAACTTAGGAGGCAAAAAAATGGTAGAATTTATATTTCATACCGTATTTTGGACATTGGCCCTTTATGGTTTATTTGAAATTATCAAAAATATAATTTATTTATATACATATACAAATTTAAAATCAAATGGAATTTATATAATTATCGCAGTAAAAAATCAAGAAGATAAGATAGAAGGATTTTTACGTTCCGTTATTTTCAAAATTTTATATGGAAAAGAGGATAGTTTAAAACACATAATAGTTGCAGACCTTAATTCTGAAGATGATACCAAAGAGATTATAAAAAAGATTTCAGAAAACTGTGAATTAATAAAAGTTACTAGTTGGAAAGAATGTAAAGAGGTTATGGATAATATAGATAGCATTTAAACCTAATATTGTTACTGTTTAGCATAAAAAGAATCTGTCTGAAAGGTTGATATATAAATATTTTTTCTAATATCTCTGGAAAGACCTAAAGTTCTTTGATAAAAATATTTATATATCAACCTTTTGTTGTACTTTACAAAATGAGTATGAATCACAGCATAATATTTTAAAAATATCTGTACTTGTGTATAATTATTGTGTAACGATTAGTTGTAAAATTATTATAAAGGAGGAACAGATAGTGAGAAATGAAGCAAGAAGTATTCTCAAAGATGAAGTGACTGATGTAGAGTATTTAAAATTTGGAGATGTAGTAAAGGAATGGATGTTGGTAAAAAAAAATCAAGTAAAAGAATCTGTTTTTTGTAATTATGAGCAAAAAATTAAATATTATTTTAAAGATTTTTTTTTTGATAAACCAATAATTTTTTTTAGAAATTATGATTTTAATGGATACATAAATTCTTTAAGAAAGCGATTATCTGACAAGACTATAAAAGACATTGTTTCTTTATTAAAACAAATATTTAAATATATAGAGGTTAAATATGATATTAATTTTAAACTTAGCTTAATAAAATCACCAACGGTTTATCAAAGAAAAATAGATGTATTTACAGAAAGAGAAAAAAATAGGATTAAAACATATTGCTTGAAATCAACACAGGAAAAAGATGTAGGTGTATTGATAGCTTTATTTTCTGGGATAAGAATAGGAGAGTTATGTGGTCTAAAATGGGAAGATATTGACTTTGAAAATAAAAGTATTAATATTAAACGAACAATCCAAAGAATATATGAGTTAGAAAAAGGAACAAAGGTTGTAGAAACATTACCAAAAACTGCAACATCATTAAGAATAATTCCTTTGTCAAATATCTTATATGCAAAATTAAAGCCCTTATCAAACAAGCATAATAAAGAAGAATATATATTATCTGGAAAAAATCACAAAATAGTTGAACCACAAGCGTATAGATATACTTATAAAAATATTCTAAAAAAAAGTAGAGTTAGAATAAAAAAATTTCATACATTAAGTTATCCAAACTTTTATAAAATACAAACCTTTTTTAATTAAAAAAACCTTTATCTATAAGGCTTTTATCAAAAAGGTTTGGATTTTATAAAAGTTTGGATAACTTAACATATGTGTATTTACTGGTTTTGTAATTCATGAATTTTTACATATTCTCTTAAATGCTGAATTAATTGTATTATCTACATATAATTGCCCATTTTCTTGGCAGTATAGAATTTTATTTTTATTCTCCATTTTATTATTAATAGAATCTTTTATAATATCTTCTGTTAATTCATTTATCTCAATATTTCTTCTTCCACTTTTTGTTTTAGTTGGACCGATAACAGTTTTCTTGTTTCTATCTTTTGTTAATGTCTTTGTTATTTTTATCATTTTATTTTCTAAATCTATATCATCTGTATAATTTAATGCTAATACTTCTCCTATTCTCATTCCAGTATATAAACACAGTAGTATAATGTTTTTATACCTTGATGAATGAGTTTCTAAATAATCTTCTAATTTGTTTTGTTCTGTAATTGTTAATACAACTACATCTTTATCTTCTTTTAGACTTTTCGGTCTTTCTATTGCATTTATTCCTTCAAAAAAGTTATTTATTATATGCATTCTATGACTTGCATACTCATATACATATTTTAACATTCTGTAATCTTTCTTTATTGTAGAATTTGACTTTACTCTTTCTTCTTGTAAAAAATTTTCAATTTGTTTTCTTGTTACTCTAT
>CALXSO010000054.1 GCA_944391155.1 uncultured Clostridia bacterium | reverse complement strand
AACAATGAAATAATTTTTATATTATTTATTTTACACATCTCATCACAAAATGCTTTTTCATAATTATATTGTGCCATTTTATATGTTTGTTTATTCATTTTTTCATCTTTTCTAATCAATTCTTCATCTCCGATATTTCCAAAATAAATTATATCTATAATAATCACCTCCCATTTTTTAAACATCAAATAAATCAATATATTTATTTACAATATCATCATAGTTGCCCTTTTTAGCAATATAATTTATACAATTATTTCTCAAAATTTGATATTCAAAATTTTTTAATTTGCTCAAATCATTCAAAATATTTACAAATTTTTTATTATTACCAAGTTCAACTATAAATCCTGCTCCACTATCCATGATATCATTCCAAGGTGTTTGATCACTTATTAACACTGGACATCCTGCCACCATAGATTCTTCTATTACATGTCCATAATTTTCACTTAATGTGGGAAATAAAAATAATTGATATTTATTAAAAACATTTAAAACTTCCTTACCTTCCAGTTCCCCACAATATTTTATCCTTCCACAATTACCTATTTCTTTTTTACAAGCTTCCCAATACTTCATATCCTCTTTAAAACCGTAGATATCAAGAGTTACAGTATCATTTGCTTTTTTCACATATTTAATTGCCGAAATTAAATTCTTTTTCTCGCAAATTCGTGATATAAAAACACACCTTAATTCATTTTCTTTTTTTTCAATATCTTTTATTTTATAGTTATTTTTTGCTCTCATTACTTCTACCTGCTTAATCTTACTAGGAAATATATTTAAAATTTTTTCAATCATTTTTGTTTCTTCATTTGAAGTAGAGTGCCAATAAATTTTATTTTTATCTTTCAATTTTTGTATTAACCTTAAATAGACATTTTTCTTTACTGACTTGATTTTTAATGCATTCATACACAATTCTCCCCTTGGAGCTATAATTATTTTTACCCTATATTTTTTCATATATTTTAAGCTTGATATCAAAAATTTATATAAAAATATGCTATTTAAATAAATAACATCTGGTAATATTTTTTCAATTTCCTTATATAAATTTTTAATATTTAATTCTTTTTCTGATAAATATTTAACATTTGCATCTTCAATTCTATTCCATCCATATTTAATTCCTTGTAATCTTTTAATGCTTTTTAATTCGTGATTTGATGCTATAACATAAAAATCATATCTTTTTCCTAAAGCTTGTATTATATTACTAATTGAATTAACAGGTCCCCCATATGTCTTTGCTGGTTTATATCCTGAATACATAATTAAAATTTTTTCTTTTCTTGACATTTATCCCCTTTCATAATTAACTTATTAATTTTTTAATTCATTTACTAAAATTATCTTATCCATTAATCTTATTAATCTATAAGTTTTTAAACCATGTGCATCGATTAATTATTTCTGTATAACTCTGTACAATTTTAATTACTTTAAGTGAGACATTATCTTCTCTATAATCATTAGCTAAATTTATTATTTGAGTATCTTTTTTCAACTTAATTGCAAGTTCTATTGATTGACATACAGACTTATAATCAATTCCTCCAATTATAATACTTCCCTTATCTAAAACTTCTGGTCTTTCTGTTGATGTTCTAAGCAGTATCCCTGTAAATTCTAGTAAAGCACTTTCTTCTGAAAGAGTTCCACTGTCTGATAAAACACAATAAGAATTCTTTTGTAAATTATTATATTCAAAAAATCCAAAAGGTTCTAAATTTTTCACTAATGGATGAAATTTAAAATTTCTTTTCTCAATAAATTTTTTACTCCTTGGATGCACAGAATAAATCACTTCTATGTTATATTTTTCCGCTATACTATTAATTGTATTCATTAATACAAAAAAATTTTTTTCATTATCTATATTTTCCTCTCGATGTGCTGAAACTAGTATGTACTTATTCTTTTTTAAATTTAAAATATTTAGAATATTCGAATTTTCTATTTTTTCTTTATTTTTTTCTAAAATTTCTCTCATTGGTGACCCAGTAACAAATATTGCTTTAGCATCTAATCCCTCTGCTAATAGATATCTTCTTGCATGTTCTGTATAAGGCAAATTTACATCTGAAATATGGTCTACAATTTTCCTATTTATCATTTCAGACACATTCCAATCCCAACATCTATTTCCTGCCTCCATATGAAATATTGGTATTTTCAATCTTTTTGCTGATATAGCAGATAAACTGGAATTTGTATCACCTAA
Source organism: uncultured Clostridia bacterium (assembly GCA_944391155.1). Classification (GTDB taxonomy): domain Bacteria; phylum Bacillota; class Clostridia; order TANB77; family CAG-508; genus CAG-269. Next base: position 3,628 of record CALXSO010000054.1, on the reverse strand, counting down.
AATTAATATTGCATCTGGATTTTCTTTTTGCATTACTTCATAAGTTCTTGCTATAATATTTCCTATAGTCATACCTAAATTATCTCCAGCACATTCTAAGTAATAATCTGGTTTTCTTAAATTAAGTTCCTCAAAAAAAATCTGATTCAAATTATAATCCCAATTTTGTCCAGTATGTACCAAAATATGTTTAAAACATTCATCTGCAAGTTTTATTACTTCTGACAATCTAATAATTTCAGGTCTTGTTCCTACTATTGTCATTAATTTCAATTTTTCCATTAATAACGCCTCCAAATGTATCTGGTTTTTCTGGATCAAATATTTCATTTGCCCAAATTAATGTAATCATATTATTACTTCCTAAATTCTCTATATTATGAACATATCCAACTGGAATATCTATTATTTCCAAATCATCTCCATTAACAAAGAATTCTATCATATCATTCGTATTCAAATTTCTCAATTTTATAACTCCTTTTCCTGAAACAACTAAAAATTTTTCTATTTTTGTGTGATGCCAATGATTACCTCTAACTATTCCTGGTTTTGTAACATTTATTGAAATCTGCCCTGTCTCTTTAGATTTTAAAATCTCTGAAAATATTCCCCTTTCATCTTTATTTGCTTTCATTTTTCTTTTTAAATTACTTATTGGAACATAACTTAAATATGTGCTATATAATTTTTTTATTAATTCATCACTTAAATCTGGAATTATTAAATTTTTTCTTTGTTGTTCAAAAATATTTATCGTTTCAGCCAGTTTTTTTACAGTTATAAAATAACTTTTTTCTATTTTATAGAAATGTTCTGTTTTTAATTCTATTTCTTTTTGTTTTAATCTATCTAACAAATTTTCTTCCATTCTTAATATAAAATCTTCAATTACATCATCAATATATATAAGTTCTAACTTTTTATTCCTATTTTCTATTTGTATAGGTAAATCATTTGCAATATTATAGCAAAAATTTGCAACTACACTATTATAATTAGGTTTACACCACTTTCCAAAAATATTTGTTAATCGATATATGTATACAATTGTATTTGTTTTACTTGCATGTTGAAGAATTATTTTTTCACATTGCCTCTTAGTTTTTCCATAAATATTATCTAATTTTGATTGAATTGACGATGTAAATAAAATAGGACAATTATTCTTATTTTTTTCTAATAATTCAATTAATTTCTTTGTTAAATTTATATTTCCTTCTTGAAAATCTTTTTCATTTATAGCTCTATTTACTCCTGCCAAATGAAATACAAAATCACAATCCTTTGTATACTTTTCTAATTCTTCTATATTATTTTCTTTAGTAAATTCGAAAATTTGGTCATATCCGCTATTTTTTAATTCTGCAATTAAGTTTTTACCAATAAAGCCTTTAGTACCTGTCACCAGTATCTTCATTAAAAATCCTCCTATGTTCTATTATAAATATATAATTATTCTATTTTTTATATGCAATACAAAAATTTTATAGAAGAAAAGATAGCAAAACTATTAAATTAGTTTATATATAAATATCCTTTAACTCTCTAGAAAATACCTAAATTCTTACCTTCAAAATTTTTCACCTCTATGTAGATAATTTCATTTTAAAATTAGATAATTCTTTTTTTATGTACTCAAGTCCTAGAAGTTTTTCCTTAACTTCCTCTTTACTTAATAATTCTGTATTATTTGAATTAAATTCAGTTAAATTACTATTTATCTCTTCTGAATTATAAAAATATTTATTATAATTTAAATCTCTTTTATCACAAGGCACTCTATAAAAATTCCCCATATCAATTGCATGCATACATTCTTCATTTGTAAGTAAAGTTTCATACATTTTTTCTCCATGCCTTATACCTATTATTTTTACTTCTTCATCTTCAGCATGAAAAATTTCTTTGACCGCTTCTGCAAGTATTCCTATAGTACATGCAGGTGCTTTTTGAACCATAATATCCCCTGATTTTGCATTTTCAAAAGCAAACATGACTAAATCAATTGCTTCATCTAAACTCATTATAAATCTTGTCATATTTGGATTTGTAATAGTAAGAGGCTTTTTTTCTCTAATCTGTTCTATAAAAAGTGGTATTACAGATCCTCTAGAACACATTACATTTCCATATCTAGTAGCACATATTGTTGTTTTATCAGGATCTACATTTCTAGACTTAGCAACTATAACTTTTTCCATCATAACCTTTGAACTACCCATTGCATTTACAGGATATGCAGCTTTATCTGTCGAAAGACAAATTACCTTACTTACACCTGCCTCTATGGCTGCTGTAAGAACATTATCAGTTCCAATAATATTTGTTTTTACTGCTTCTAAAGGAAAGAATTCACAACATGGAACTTGCTTTAAAGCCGCTGCATGAAAAATATAATCAACACCATAAATTGCATTTTTAATACTAGACTTGTCTCTTACATCTCCAATATAAAATTTAATTTTTTCATTATCATATTCTTTTCTCATATCATCTTGTTTTTTTTCATCTCTAGAAAAAATTCTAATTTCTTTAATATCCGTATTTAAAAACCTATCAAGTACTGCATGGCCAAAAGAACCAGTTCCTCCTGTAATCATAAGTACTTTATTTTCAAACATTTCCACCATCTCCTTTATAATTTTTAAATGCCTCTTCTAAGATTTTTACAGATACTTCAGTTGTCAGATTTTTTTCTAAATACCTTCTTCCATTTTCTCCCATCTCTTTTCTTACATTTTGATTTGCAATTAAGAAATCTAGTTTCTTTTTAAATTTATATACATCATTAGATTCACTCCATAACCCAGCATTACTTTCTTCTATCATCTGTTTAAAATCTGTATTTATATCTGTTGCAGCCATTACTGGAACCTTATTCTTAAAGTATGTTAAAGTTTTTGAAGGAATATTAGGAATTGTAAATCTATAATCTAAAAAAACTAGACCTATATCTGAAAATTTCAATATCTTAGAAAATTCTTCACTATTTAAAAATTTTATAAGCTTTACATTTTCAATTTTATTTTCATCTATAAATTTAGATAATTTCTCTTTTTCTGTTCCTTTTCCTACTAAAACAAATTCTACATTTTTATTATCTTTATAAATATCTAAAACTTCCATTAAAAAATCTATACCTTGAGGTTTTCCAAAATTTCCTCCATAAGTTATTATTACTTTATTATCTGGTATATTATATTTCTTCTTGACTTGATTAATATTTTCTACTTGATCTTCTCTACTTAATTTTGTAGTATTAGGAAAAATTTGTAATTTATCACTATTCAAATATTTATTATGTTTTAATAAATATTCTTTATTTTTCTTTGACATACATCCTATTACTGTTGAAATTTTATAAAGCTCTTTTTCTTTATGTCTAAAATACCAATATGCAGGATTTTGCTTCGTCATAATCTTTAAATCTATTGCATTTTGCGGAAATATATCTTTTTGCATCAAAAACGAAAAACAATTATATTTTTTCATTGCATACTTTACTACACTATACATAGTAACAGGTGGTGACATAAAAATTATCATGTCAAACTTTTCATTTGATAAATACTTTTCTAGTGCTTTTTTCATTTTAGACTGTAGAGTTATAAATGAAACCGCTTTT
>CALXSO010000053.1 GCA_944391155.1 uncultured Clostridia bacterium | reverse complement strand
CAATAAACCCTAATAGAAATATTATTAAAATAACTAACCTTTCTTGTCATATACAAAAATCCAAATATGGTAAAGAAAAAAGCCGATTTTCTTTTGAAAATAGCACCTCAAGCATTTATTTTTGCTTTAAACTAATGTAAAAGTTCCATATTGTTTCCTATACAATAAGAAAATTTTACTATAATATATATTTAAGGAGTTTAACATGTACAATTTTTTTATTATATTTTTTACAAAAGTCTTAAATTTAATATTAAAACTATTACATAAGAATGGCGGAAATGTTCTCGGTAAAATTGCCTTAAAAATGAATTCAGATATTCTAAAGTATTTTAAAGTAAATTGTCCAGTAATTGCAGTAACAGCTACTAATGGAAAAACATCAACTAATAATTGCATAAGATACACATTAAGTCAAGCCGGCTACAAAGTCATCAGTAATTCTGAAGGTAATAATATGAAGACTGGTATTTTATCAACCTTATTAAAGGCTTCTACTCTTTCAGGAAAAATCAAAGCAGATTTTCTATGTTTTGAAGTTGATGAAAGTTATGTTCCAATAATTTTTAAGGATTTCAGATTAGATACTTTAATTATATTAAATTTTTTTAGGGATCAACTAGATCGTAATGGTGAAGTTGAAAGTTTGATTCTAAAAATTAATGATTTTTTAAAAACATATACTAATAACTTAATATTAAATAATGATGACCCAAACGTTTCTAGATTAGGCTTTGCTAACCCTAATAATTCCAACATTTACTATTATCATGCTGAGCCCTACGAAAATGCCACGAAAAAAATTGTAGAAGCTGGTGAAGGCAAATTTTGCCCATTCTGTAAAACACGTTTAGAATATGAATATTACCAATATTCTCATATTGGAAAATTTAAATGTCCTAATTGTGATTTTGGAAATAATGAAATATATAAAACTGCAACAGAAATTGATTTAAAGAAAAAAGTTTTCTATGTTGAAGGCATTCCCTACTATATGCATAACAATAGTATTTATACTGTATATAATAATCTTGCAATTATTTCTGTATGTTCTTTATATCAAATAGATGTTGAAATTATTCAAGACTCTTTAAAAAATTTTGCCTTGGATAATGGCAGATTAGAAGAAACAATTATAAAAAATTGCCCAACTATTATAAATTTAGCCAAAAACCCAACTGGAGCAAATGTAAGTCTAAGACTATTAAATGAGGATATTTTAAATAAAGATTTGATGTTCGTTTTAAATGATAATATAGCAGACGGATTTGATGTTTCTTGGATTTGGGATATCAATTTCAACAATTTAAAAAATGTTGATAGAATAATTACATCTGGTACAAGAGCTTATGATATTGCAATTAGAATTAAAACTTCTGGATTTGATCAAAATAAAATTTTTGCTTTTCTTGATTTAGATGATGCTATAAAAAAATTATATGAAACTAACAACAAAAAATTCGTAATTGCAAATTATACTGCTTTGCAACCCACAAGAAAAGCTATTTTTAAATTAAAATAAATTATTAAATACTATCTATTATTAGTAGATTATGGTATACAATGCTATTGAATTATAGAGTTTTTTCAATCAAGAAGTTGAAATTATTGTTCTAATATATATTTTTATTGAAAGGATTAATTTAATTATGGAAAAAGGAATTAATATATTATATCTATATCCAGATATGCTTGAATTATATGGGGATTTTGGTAATATACAAATATTAAAATACCGATTAGAAAAAAGAAATTTTTATTGCAAAATAGATAAATACTCTATTGGTGATAACCCTCCTGATTTTTCAAGCTATGATCTTGTTTTTGCTGGTGGTGGTGCTGATCAAGAACAAAGTATTTTAGCTGATGATTTATTAAAATTCAAAGAAAATATTAAAGAGGCAATTCAAAAAGGTACTTTTTTTCTACTTATTTGTGGAGCTTATCAATTGTTTGGAAAATATTACAAAGGTGTTGATGGAAATATTATTCCAGGTCTTGATATTTTTCCATATTACACAGAAGCAAATGAAGATAGAAAAAAAAGATGTATTGGAAATATTGTAATAGATGTAAAACTTGGAGATCTATCTACAAAAATAATAGGTTTTGAAAATCACGGTGGACAAACTTATGATGTTTTTTCTCCTTTTGGCAATGTCTTATATGGAAATGGTAATAAATTTGGAGATTCTAAAGAAGGATTTTTTCTAAATAATGTAATTGCAACTTATTTACATGGTCCACTACTTGCTAAAAATCCAAACTTAACTGATTTTATTTTAAAATATTGTTTAAATAAGAAATATAATGAAAACATAAAATTAGAACCATTAGATGATGGTTTTGAAGAACTATGTAGAAGTCAATTATTAGAAAAATTTAATATTAAATAGTTTATGCCAAGCAAATTATCAAATAAAACAATTTGCTTGGCATTCAGAAAAATTAGTAAAGATTCATCTTAGAAAAACTTTCTTTAATAGCTATATCAATAGCTAAAGTTTTTCTAATATATTTTTCCAAGATATCTAACAAACCTTCATGGTATGTTAGTATCCTTTCTGCTCCTTCTTTTGTTTCGCAACAATTTTGGAGCATATTTTTTGCTGTCATAGCCAGCTTTTTGTAATCCTCAAGATCAAACTTTTTATACTCATCTTCAAGTTGATCTTTAAAGATTTCAAAAGGCTGTACTTGTAACAGCTCTCTCAGAGTTGAGTAAAATTTTTTCAAACATTGAATTTTTAAAATTTCTTCAATGCCTCTTTCTACTTTGTCCTCAACTTCTTTTTGTAAAACTCTAGAATCTTCTTTTTGCATTTTTTTCTCTCCTATCTAATTAATTAAAAGTCTCGAGTCTTATGATAATAGGATTAGTTATATTTTTGACTCGCAATAATTATACACCATTTTTCTTCATATTTCAAGTTTTTTCTTATATTAACAAAAAAAAGTAGCTACTCTGCTACCTTCTCTTTATGCAAGACCATATTTTTTCTTAAATCTATCTGCTCTACCTCCAGCTGTTTCTTGTCTTAAATTTCCTGTCCAGAAAGGATGACATTTTGAGCATACGTCTACTTTTATATCTTTTTTTGTTGATCCTACTTCTAAAACATTTCCACATGCACATGTAATTGTTGTTGAAGCATTATAATTTGGATGTATTCCTTCTTTCATTTTCTTCACCTCTTTTTTATATATTGTATTTATAATGGCTTTTTTGCCTATTTATTTTCAACATTTTTTATAATAACATATTATTTATTTTTTTTCAAGTATTAATTTTCATTATTTTCCTCTTCATTATTATGTTGTAATGAATAAATTGCTGATGATATCATTTCCTGATTCAAAGATATTCTATTTACTAGTTTGCTCATCACATTAAATACACAAGCTACTATTAATATTATTAATCCAATTTTCTTCCAATATTTTGCTACCATAACAATCATCCTCTTTCTTTTATAGAGTACATTTTTATTATACGTTTTTTTGTTACTTTTGTCAACATAATATTAATTTACATATCTTCATCATCCTCATCATCTTCTTCTGGTTCACATCCAGAACATCCAGAGCAATGTCCAGAACAAGATTCATCATCTTCTGTTTCACCTGACCAATCTAATTCTATCATATTTTTGCATTCTGGGCACTCTACTTCAGTTTTATTTTCATCAATATCTACGACAAATTCCGCATTGCAATATGGACATATAATTTCAAAATCAAATCCGTCATCTGAATAAATATCTTTTTCTATATTATCTAATATTTTTTGCATTTTATCCATTCTATTTTCTAAACTATTTTGCATTTTTAGTAAATGCTCTAATTGATCGTTCTTTCCATCTAAAATTGTATCTAATTTTTCTATTATTACATCCATAAATTTTGCAAATCTTTCTTTTATATATCTTAAATCATCTGGATTTTTTATATTTTTTTCTATATCATCTAAAAAACTTTTATATTCATTTTTTAAACTACTCATTAAATTTTCTCAACCTTTCTAAACTCTGCTATACTCTTTCCATATATTCACAAGTTCTTGTATCTATTCTTAAAATATCACCGATGTTTACAAACAATGGAACTTGTATTTCCAATCCAGTTTCTAGTTTTGCTGGCTTTCCTGATGTTGTTGTTGTATTACCACTAAATCCTGGTTCTGTATATGTAACTTCTAATTCCACAAATGTAGGTGGTTCTACTGCAAATACATTACCCTTATATGATAATATTGTTACTTCCATATTTTCTTTTAAATATTTTAAACAATCTCCTAATTGTTCTTCATTTAATGGCATTTGATCATATGTTTCATTATCCATAAAATAATATAATCCTCCATCATTGTATAAATATTGCATCGCTTTTTTTTCAATTTCTGCTCCTGGAAATTTATCTGATGGATTAAATGTTTTTTCCAATGTTGCACCTGTTATTACATTTTTTAATTTTGTTCTAACAAAAGCTGAACCTTTTCCAGGTTTTACGTGTTGAAATTCAACTACTCTAAATACATTTCCCTCCATCTCAAAAGTTGTTCCATTTCTAAAATCTCCTGCTGAATATACTCCTGCCATTTTCTATCTCCTTTCATTTCTTCATTTTTTACTCTAACTATTCTACTATATTTTAGCCTAAAAATCAAGTAATTATTCATTTTTTATTCAATTACAATATAATCTTTTTTTGAATTTGTTAAACTTACTGAACCAAATTTTGTAATTTGTACCGTATCTTCAATTCTTACCCCAAACTTTCCAGGTATATAAATACCAGGTTCATTTGTTACAATCATATTTTCTTTTAATTGTGTATCTGCCTTATAACTAATATATGGTGCTTCATGTATTTCTAATCCTACACCATGTCCAAGGCTATGAACTAGGTCAAAATTATGTAATTTAAAGTCATTTTCCACCATTTTTGTAAGTAATCTAGTATTTGCTCCATCCTTAAGATTTTCTAAAGTTTGAATTTGATTTTTCAAAACTAAATCATATACTTCTTTCACTTCTTCTAGTACCTCTCCTACAAAGAAAGTTCTAGTCATATCTGAACAATATCCATTTACCTTACATCCCATATCTATTGTTATAATATCTTTTTCTTTAATTTTCTTATCTGTTGGTATAGCATGTGGTTTTGAAGTGTTTTCTCCAGATGCAACAATTGTTTCAAAAGATACACCTTCTGCATTTAAATTATAATATTCATCAATTTCTCTTGCTATTTGTTTCTCTGTCATCCCAGGTTTAATATAATTCAATATATGTTTAAAACAATTGTCTGTAATATTACAAGCTTTTGCAATACTACTTATCTCATCTTTGTCTTTTATCATTCTTTGTTTTTCAATTATATGTTCTGTTTCAACCAAATTATTTATTTTATATTTTCTTATAATTTCTTTATAATCTGCATATGATACATAATATTCTTCAAATCCTACATTCTCACAAAATAAGAAAAAATTTTCATAATCATCTTTCGAAATATCTTTTAGGTCATAAACAATTATCTCATCATAAAGTGTTAATATACTATGTACATGTTCAATATATCTTGCATCAGTTATAAAAATATTATCTTTCCTTGTTAAAAGTAAAATTCCTTCTGCATCAATATTTGTTAAATATTTTACATTTACTGGATTTGAAATAATAATTCCTTGCATATCTAAACTATTCATTGTATTTCTAAGCCATTGTAATTTAGCATTCATCGGATATCCCCCTTTATTTATAAAGTCCTAATGTAAAAATCTGTATTAACACATTTTTTATTGTTTCAAATGGTATATACATACTTATAAATGTTCCTATAACAATAAATGGTCCAAATGGTATATATTCATTAGATTTTTTTATTCTAAATATTAATAAAATTATACTTAAGATTGCACCAATTAAAAATGATAACAATGTTATTACAATAATATTAGACAGTCCAAAATAAAGTCCTAGAGCCCCCATTAATTTCACATCACCAAATCCCATTGCCTCTTTTCCATAAAACAATCCTCCTAATAATGTTATTAATAAGAAAATTCCACCACCTGCAAGCATTCCAAGAAACATATTTATACTTATAGCTACATCTGACAATCCATAAAAAAACGTCATTATTAGTCCAATTTCAAAGATAGTTAGATTTAGTCTATTAGGTATGATTTGATATTTATAATCTATTACAAATACAGATAATAGCATAGGTGCAAGAATCATATATTTTATTAAATCTAAATTTGCAATTATTGTATCCTTTATTCCATAACTATATAATAAAGTTACAAAAATTAATGCCGTTAATAACATAAGAATATAATTTGGTCTAAAATTCTCTTTATTTTTTTTAAAAAATTCTATTGTTAATACTTTTTCATATTTAGGCAGTCTTTTATTCATCCAATCTACAAAATGCCCAACAAATAACCCAATTATTGCTACAGCCACATAGTAAGCAATATGGACATCATTTATATACATAATTTTTCTCCTTTTTAGTTAAATTTGCCCTTCTTTATCTTTTTTTCTCATATTTTCTTTTATTTTATTTTCAATTGGCCTCTTCCATGCGGTATACCAATATTCTTTTTCATCTATAGGTTCCACTAAAATTGTAAACATTTTTAATCGATTTCCCCCTATTATATCTGTAAAAATTTGATCACCTACTACTGCTATTCTTGAACATTCTTCATTTAAAATTCTCTGTACTTTTTTAAATCCTATTTTCAATGGTTTCATTCCAAAATATTCATATGGTATATCTAATTTTTTTGAAATTCTTTCAACTTTTTTCTTATTATTTGAATTTGACAATATGTACAATTTTACACCTTGCCCTTTTATTTCTCTTACCCATTTTATTATATCCTCAGATAAGTTTTCTTTTTTATCTATTAACGTATTGTCAACATCTAATATCATTGCTTTTATTTTATTTTTTATTAAAAATTGTATTGTTATATCTTGTATTTTTTCAAAATATGCATTTGGATATAAAAACATCTTTTACCTCCATAATATTTTTTTACATATTATCAATATAGCAGTTTTTTGTCAAGTTTTAATAAATAAATCCAGAAAAAAACAAAAAATGCTGTTACAATTCAGACCAAATTTTGGTCAGCTTACCTTTATGCTACACTGAATTGAAACAATAATATAAATTTCTCACATCTATACTTAATTTTTATATAATAATTCAAAAGGTTGATATGTAAACATTTTTTATCAAATGATCCAACCTTTTATTGGGCTTTGACAAAAAACTATTTATATATCAACCTTTAAATGGTTTATGCTTGTACTAAAATTCCTATACTCTTGCAACTCCACCTATAACTTTATTTTCTGTTGCATTTGGTAATATTTTAGGTCCACCTGCAAGTACTACTTTATCACCTTTATCAAGAAGTTTTTCGTTTTCTAATATTTCAATACCTTTTTGAATTGTATCTTCTATTGATTTTTGGTCTTTTACTAATATTGGCATTACATTCCATACAATTGATAATTGATAGAATGTTTTTTCTGAATCTGTAATTGCAAATATAGGGCATCCTGGTCCCATTCCTGCAATATTTCTTACAGAATCTCCTTTATGTGTATATGCAACAATTGCATCTGCTTCTACTTTTTGAGCTGTAACACATGTTGTATACGCAATATTTTTTTCTAAATCTTCTGAATCTATTCTGAAGTTTTTCTTATTAAATCTTTTCCAATAATTAATTGATCCTTCTATTGATTTTGATATTTTAACCATTGTTTCTACACATTCTATTGGATATTTACCCATTGCACATTCTCCAGATAACATTATACAACTTGTTACATCATAAACTGCATTTGCAACATCACTTACTTCTGCTCTTGTTGGTCTTGGATTTGATGTCATTGTTTCTAACATTTGTGTTGCTGTAATAACTGGTTTTCCAACTTGATTACATCTTTTTATAAAATGTTTTTGTACAATTGGAACTTGTTCCATTGGTATTTCTACACCCATATCTCCACGTGCTACCATTATTCCATCTGAAGCTTTTAATATTTCTTCGAAGTTATCTATACCTTCTTGACTCTCTATTTTTGAAATAATCTTTATATGTTCTCCATTATTTTCTTTTAATAATTTTCTGATTGCTTCAACATCTTCTTTTCTTCTAACAAATGATGCTGCTATCATATCAAATCCTGCTTTAACCCCATTTGTAATATCATCAATATCTTTTTGTGCTAGTGCTGGTAAATTTAATTTTAATCCTGGCACATTCATTGTTTTTCTGCTTCCTAATCTTGCAGTATTTAATGCTTTACATTTAATATCTTTTCCTACAATTTCAATAACTTCAAATTCAAGAGCACCATCATCAACTAATATTTTACTTCCTGGTTTTACATCTTGATATAAGTTCTTATAACTAATTGTTGTTTTTGTTTCATTTCCGATTATATCATCATGGACAAATGTAAATTCTTGTCCCTCTTTTATTGTTACTTTTTCATCTCCTGATTCTAATTTTCCTGTTCTTATTTCTGGTCCTTTTGTATCTAACATTAAAGCAACTGGTTTATTTAATTTTTCTCTTACTTTTTTTATCATTGCTATTTTTTCAGCATTCTCTTCAAATCCTCCATGAGAAAAGTTGATTCTTGCAATTCCTAATCCTGCTTTTACTAATTTTGTGAATGTTTCTTCATTATCACTTGCTGGTCCTATTGTTCCAATAATGTTTGTTTTTCTTAATACTTGTTCCATATTTTATTACTCCCTTCTTTTTTAACCGTTTTTTATTATATCACATATTACTTAAAATATTCAAGTACTTTTATTTAGATTCTTCATTATACAATTATTATTTTGCTAATTCTATTATTGCATGTATAATTTTCTCATTCTCACTATATATAACAACAATATATTTATCTTCAGCATTTGCATATTTACATTTAAGTTTTTCACCTAATTTTATTTCTTTCTTATATTGTATTCTTACTTCATCAAATGGTCTCCTATTATAGATTTCTTCTGGTAAAGCTTCATAAGCTACATCCAAATAATATAAATTATGCATATGACCGTTTATATCAATATCTTTTCTTCTTACTAGATATTCTGAGATTGTCTGAAATTCTTTAGGAATAGCTATTTTTTCTAACTCTACTTCTGAAAAAACGTTTCGTGTTTCTGGTTTATATGCATCTATTACATCATCACTGATTTTTATTATTTTCCCTTTTTTTATATCAACCATTGTCCACTTTGATGTTGCAATTGCACATAATTTTTTATTTTCATCAAATATCTCAAAGTCCCTAAAGGTTGCTACCTTTGAGCCTTCTTTTGCCCAAGTATGAATTTCCAATTCTGCACCATATTTAGGTCTTGCAATAACTTTTAATTTCCAACCCAATAATATCCAAGCTATACCAGTAGAATTAGTGTAATTAGCACCAAAACCGGCAACATCTGAATGATATGAACCTATATTTTCTAAATATTCTAATATTGCTCTATTTTTTAATAAATTATCTTTATCAATATCTTTTAATCCCATTTTAAATTTCTCTTTAAATATCATCACATTCGCCTCGATTTATATTTTATTATTTGTCCATTTTTTATCATTTTTTATATATATTTTATTATATTGTTATACTATTCTCTATATAAAATTTCACTTAAATCTTTTAACATTAGTTTTCACTAATTTTATATTATCACCGTATTGAATCTATATTGACTTTGCATTAACTTTATATAGAATAGAAAATTATATTTTTCTATTCTATTTCTTAAAATTTTATTCTTTCTTTTGTATATATACTCTATTAATACCCTGGTTTTTCTAACAATCTAAACATATTCTTTTTATATTCTTCAACTCCTGGCTGATTAAATGGATTTACACCTAGTATCATACCTGACATTGCACAAGATTTTTCAAAGAAATATATCAAAGCTCCTAAGTTTTTTTCATCCAATTTATCCATTGTAATTTGAATATTAGGAACATCTCCAGACACATGTGCTTGTATTGTTCCTTCCATTGCCTTTTTATTAACATAGTCTAAATTCTTTCCAGCTAAATAATTTAGCCCATCCAAATTATCCTCATCAGATTGTATTACTATATTTGATTTTACATTTTTAATTTTTATCACTGTCTCAAATAAATTTCTTCTTCCTTCTTGTATATATTGTCCCATTGAATGTAAATCTGTTGTAAAGTCAACACCTGCTGGGAAAATCCCTTTTTGATCTTTTCCTTCACTTTCTCCATATAATTGTTTCCACCATTCAGTAAAATAGTGCATTTTTGGCTCATAATTAACCAATATTTCTGTATTTTTATATAATTTATATAAAATATTTCTAGTTACAGCATATTGATAACATTCATTATATTTTAAATCCGAATCATTGTACTTTTCTTGTGCTTCCCTTGCTCCTTCCATTAATTTATCAATATCAATACCTGCTACTGCAATTGGCAATAATCCTACTGCTGTTAAAACAGAATATCTTCCTCCTACATTATCAGGAACTACAAATTGCTCATATCCCTCTTTTTCAGCCAATGTTTTTAGAGCTCCTTTTTCTTTATCAGTTGTTGCATAAATCCTACTTCTTGCTTCTTCGATGCCATATTTATTTTCTAGAATCTCTCTAAATATTCTAAATGCAATTGCAGGTTCTGTTGTAGTACCAGATTTCGATATAACGTTTACAGAAAAATCTTTATCTCCTATATATTCAATAATTTCTTGCATATAGTCAGAACTTAAATTATTTCCTGCATATAATATTTGAGGGTATTTTCTTTCATCTGCTGGAAGCATATTGTAGAAAGAACTCGTTAAAGCTTCTATTACTGCCCTTGCTCCTAAATATGAACCACCTATACCAATAACAACTAATATATCAGATTCTTTTGCGATTTTCTTTGCTGCCTTTTTTATTCTTGCAAATTCTTTTTTATTGTATTTTGTTGGAAGTTCTAGCCATCCTACAAAATCTTTTTCATCATTTACTCTATGATGTAATTCTTTATGAATATTTTCAACCTGCTCTTTATATTCTAAAATATTTTTTTTACTAACTCCTGTATTTTTTAAGTTTAATTTGATTCCATCCATCTTTATCATCCTTTCTCTTATGAATTAAAACTGTTTGTATTATATCTTTATACTATCCATTTTTCAAGTCATCTTTTAGATTTTTTTATTGTATAGGAAAAATCAGCTTTTATCTTGCCCCCATATAGATTTTTCCGTGTACAACAAGAAAGGTTACCTATAAAAGGACCTGCGTAAGCCATGCTGACATAGCTTCGTTACCTTTCTTATTGTATAGGAAAAATCGACTTTTATCTTGACTTTATATGGATTTTTCCGTGTACAACAAGAAAGGTTACCTATAAAAAGACCTGCGTAAGCCATGCTAAGTAGCTTCGTTACCTTTCTTATTTATAAGTGTTACAATTCAAACTGATTATTTATTTACTACCTCATCTAAAACCTTAGCCAAATACTTCATACTATTCAAACATTGCTCCAAAGTATTT
>CALXSO010000052.1 GCA_944391155.1 uncultured Clostridia bacterium | reverse complement strand
TATCTATGCAAAAGTGTTGAAAAATCAACACTTTTTTGTTATAATAGTAATTGTAATTAATATATTATTGAAATAAAATATAAAAAGAAAAAAGAGGGGCTATAAAATGAGTAGAATGAAAACTTTTTTAATTTATCTTTTAATACTTGTAGGTTTTTTTGTATTATCTGATTTTTTAATAAATGTGAGTTTGAATGCATCATATACAACCATAGGAAGAAAAGATAATTTAAGCCAGGTTGTAATGTATCAGGCTGAAGCAACGAAAGTTAATGTTAGATTAAAAGGAACTATAAAAAATACGTCAGATAATCCAATAAATAAAAAATATGCAAGATTTGATATATATTCAAATAGAGATAATATTATAGGAACTAAATATGTTGATATATCTGATATGAAGGAAAATGAAGAAAGAGAAATAAAAATTTATGCCAAGTTAGAGGATGCTAGTTATTATGAAGTTAGTTTTACTGATGAAAAAACTGTTCAAGAGTTGGAAATATTACCAACTGATATGACAAGAGGAGAAATTATAGTAGCTACTGTATTTACGATGCTAATACTTTGGTAATTTAGATAAATAATTATTTATTCTGTAGAACCTGATCTTTTTGAGCTTGTATATTTTTTTGTAGTATGATGATAAAGAATAAGTAAAGATTTATTATATTAATTGTAGTTTTGTTACTTCTCTTATTTATGGAAAATTTTATCTATTCTTATATTTATATATGTTTGAATTAAAATTATTTTTTCTATATAATATAGAAAAAGGAAACTATAACAATAGTTTCCTTTAATTGTATTTAGTTTTGTCCATTCATGAGGAATTCCATTTGTATATAAGAATTTGGAAATTCCTTGCCTTTCTTTTGTTGTGATTTATATTTTTACAATATAACAAAGATATTTTATTAATATAATTTATGGATAGGGGTATTATGATGATAGAGAAAAATAAAGAATATGTAGTGGATATTATTGATAATGGATTTCAAGGAGAGGGAATTGCTAAAATAGATGATTTTACTATATTTATTCCCAATGCAATAAAAGGAGAAAGATTAAGAATTTTGATAGTAAAAGTTTTAACTTCATATGCTTTTGGAAAAATAATCGAGTTTATTGAGAAATCAATAAATAGAGTAGAACCTGATTGTTTTACATATAAAAGATGTGGGGGATGTAATTTAAGACATTTGAAGTATTCGGAAACTTTGAAAATAAAACAAAATTCAGTCCAGAGTTTAGTAAATAAAACTTTAAAAAATCAAATAAAGGTTGAGGAAGTTTTAGGAATGGAAAATCCATATTATTATAGAAATAAAGTTCAATTTCCTGTAGGAATTGATAAAAATGGAGAAATGAAAATGGGGATATTTGCTAGTAGAACTCATGATATAATACCTATTGAAGAATGTTTTATACAGAATAAGGATGCTCAAAAGATAGCTAAAATGGTGTTTAATTATTGGAAAAAAAATAATTTGAGTATATATGATGAAAAAACTCATAAAGGCTTATTAAGACATATTGTTATAAAAGTTGGAGTTAAAACAAATGAATATATGTGTATATTAGTTATTAATGGCGTTAGATTTTCAAAAGAAGAGGAGTTTGTGAAAGAAATTACTTGCGAATTTCCACAGCTGAAGACTATAGTGGTAAATAGTAATTTGAAAAATACAAATGTTATTTTGGGAAATGAAAATAGAAATTTGTTTGGTAATGGCTATATAGAAGATGTCTTGGGAGAATATAGGTTTAAGATTTCACCGTTATCATTTTACCAAGTAAATCCAATTCAGGCTGAAAATTTATATGGTTTGGCTGTGGAACAAGCAGATATATCAAAAAATGATATTGTTTTCGATTTATATTGCCGGAATAGGTACAATATCAATTTTTATGTCAAAGTATGCAAAGAGAGTTTATGGGGTTGAAATTATAGATGAGGCAGTTAAGGATGCAAAAGAAAATGCTAAATTAAATGGCGTGGATAATGTTGAGTTTTTTGCTGGTGATGTGGAAAGGGTTTTGGATGAGTTATTGAATGTTCGTAATGTAAAACCAGATGTGGTTTTAGTTGATCCTCCTAGAAAGGGCTTGGATTTGAAGTCAATAGATAATTTGTGTGACGTTTTGCCTAAGAAAATTGTGTATATTAGTTGCAATCCAGCTACTTTGGTTAGGGATTTGGCTAGATTGGAGGATAAGTATGAGGTGATGAGATTGAAGCTTGTGGATATGTTTCCGTTTACGAGTCATGTGGAGGTTTGTGCGTTGCTAGAGTTAAAGAATTGCCAGTCATCTTAGAGTTTACTAGCTTTCAAGATACAATAATGTTTCATAAAAGAGGTAGATTTGGACTAGAAAAAGTACAAAATAATGAAATTTATGTTAAGGTTGTTTTAGATATGGAGTGTGGAAACATATAGAATGGAATTTTAAAATTGATATAATAGTTGTTGTGAGCAAGTTACAGAGATTATATATCTATGCTGGGTACTCCATATTATATGGTTGTATGTTGATGAACATATGAATTTATAAAATAAAATTTAAAAGTTAAAGAGAATCCTAAGTAAAGTGCCTTGTAAGATACGTACTTTATTTTTGCTCAAAAATCAATAGATTTGGTAATGAATTTTAGTGAATTTGTTGAGGAAAATGTAAATATGTGATATAGTGTAGGCATAAAGTTAGGAGTGTAAGATTATGGAAAAAGAATATTGTATAATTACAACAGCATGTAATAAAAAAGAAATTGCTGACAAGATAATAGAGGCATTATTAGAAAAAAGGTTAGTTTGTTGCTGCCAAGTAATAAATATAAATAGTTCGTATTGGTGGAAAGGAAAAATTGAAAGAGAACCAGAGTTTTTTATTCAAATAAAAAAAAAAAAGACTTTATTTAAAGAAGTTGAAAAAGAAATATTAAAAATTCATGATTACGAAACTTGTGAGATTATATCTTATGATATTACAAATGGAAATGAAAATTTTTTAAAATGGATAGAAGAAGAAACAAAATAGAAAAAATGGGAAGGAAGTAATAAATTGTATAGTCAATTAGATTTATGGAATAAGTTAAATGAAGAAAACACCTTGCAAGAAGTACAACAATATA
>CALXSO010000051.1 GCA_944391155.1 uncultured Clostridia bacterium | reverse complement strand
ATAAAATCAACTCTATTACTTCGCCATTTACTGGCTCTATAAATTTATGTTCAGCCATTTTTTTGTATCCTAATTCTTCAAACATCTCATCTGCTGTTAATCTTTTAGTTCCATTTAATCTTCTTGTGGCTTCTAATTCTTCATCATCAAGATCCATAATTTAATCCTCTCTTTATATTATTTTTTATTTGTTTCTCAATATTGTTATACTTTTGTATCCTTGTTCTTTCGCCAATAAGTATGTTGTATAACCATCTAGTAAAACATTGTTTTTGTTTAAGATTATTGTGCTTCTAAAATAACCATGTTTATTAAAATATTCTTCTTTTTCTTTTATTTTTGTTTTTCTTGGTTTTTTAAAATATTTTTTTATTTTTATGCATTCTATCGGTATGATTTCTCCTTCTAATGGTCTTTGTGTAATATTTATTATTTCTACTTTCATATTTTTTGTTAATTTGTTTTTTAATAAATTTTTAATTGTTTTTAACATTTTTATCCTCCGCTTCTATTTTTTAATTCTTGTATAGCTTTGTTTAAACATTTATTGCATAGTGCCATTGTTATGTTTCCACAGCCAGTTAGTTCTTTGTGAAAAGTTACTATCCCTCCACTTCTTTCATATTGTTTTTTATCTAGTCTTATTTCTTCTTTGCAGTAATCACATCTATAATAGTCATATAATTTCTTTCTTTGTGTGTGAACTACGTTGCTTTCATTGTCTATTTTTTCTTTTTTTGTATATTTTGGAACTTCTTTTCTTGCTCTTAATTTGTATACGTTTAATTTATTCACTTGCATTTCCTCCATTAGCATATAAATAATCTAGATTGCCATATTGTCTTTGTACAAAATTATTTTGTTGTAGTTTTATGCCTTTTAGTTCTGTACCCTTTTCTAAAATTTCTTCGTCTTCCCAACGTCTCTGGTTCAACCAAGTACTAGGATAAGGAATATATTGACCGTTATCTTTCAACCAATCCTTGCTTCCCCTAAATTGTTCCAATCTACTCATTATAGAACTAAACAATTCACTACTTGGTTTGTTCTTTTCAAACCATTTCTTTACGTTTTGTTTTTTTACTTTTTTGGGATACTCTTTATAAAATTTTTCAAATTGTTCCTCCCAAATTTCTTTTTCGGTTTCTTCTTGACCTTCTTTTTGACCTTCTTTGCTGGTAGTTTCGCCGTATATTATCTATACTAGTCTTATCTAATCTATTCTTATCTATACTGGGGATACAGTCTGTATACAAGTTGTATACATTGTCCTCTATTTTTAACAACTGCTTTTCCTCTTTATGTATTGTTTCTTTGTATCTATCCTTTTGAATATAATTATTTAATCTCCAATGCCTTATAACTATAATTCCTGTTTCAAATGGGATTATAAAAGACTTTGCAATTAATATTTTTAAGTCATCTTCTTTTTTCCCTGTCATTCGCATTATAGATTTCCAATTATCTACGAATCCATCATCATCAGCCTGCATGGATAAATGAAAGTACAGATTCTGAGAACTATCTGGCATTTCTAGAAAATCATCACTTGCTATAACTAGATTGTTAAACATTCTTTTTTGTGCCACGTTCTCACTCCCTTTCTATTACTGGAATTATATTGTTTTCTTTTAATCTTTCATAAAGAAATAACCTTCCTTTTTGAGTCCATTCTGTGTTTAATTTTGTGCCAACAGTTCCATCATTTCGCATATATTCTGTTGTTTTACTATGCGTATAGCCACATCTTTGATATTTTTCGTATAAAAACCATTGCCCACTTTGTTTGTATTGAATGTTTAATTCATGTAATTTTTTATTAAACTCTATTGCAGACATTCCATAATCTTTTGCTATTGCTGTTACTGTAACTGTACTTTTACTTTTTAATATCTTGTCTGTATAATCTGCCTTTGGTTTTAATTCTCCTATTATTTGTTTGCTCTGATTAACTTGTAAATTTAATTTTTCCTTTTCTTCTCTTTCTCTTTTTAAATCTGTTGCAAGTTTTATTATTGTATCTGGATTAGATAATACTTCTTCTATTTTTTGTTCTGTTAAATATGCACCATTTTTTCTAATACTTGGCAATACCTCACTTGTAACCCATTCTGTAAATGCTTCAGCCTCTTGTTTCCTACTTTGAAATATCACTTTGTATAAATTGCTCTCATTTACGAATGTTGCTTGTTGCTCTCTCCCTAAACTATCTATGACCTTACTAATAGTAACCCCATCTCTATTTAATCTTGATTTTACCCTGCTTACTTGTCCTAACTCTAAAATTTTACATACATCTGCTAAACATATGTATGCTTCATTATTAATATTCTTTGTTCGTATTTCTCCAAATTTTGAATTTTTAAATATCTGTAAATCGTTCATTTTATCCCTTCTTTCGTTCTTTATAAATATAGGGCTAAAACTTTTTAGTCTTAACCCTGCTGTATTATTTCTAAATATAATTTTTCTTAAATTCTTCTAAGAATTTTTCCTTTGAATATAACTTATAGAATTTTTGTTTCCCTTCGTTTTGGAAATTTTTTCTCATTTCTTCGTTTATTTTCCATTCTTCGTGGCAAATTCTGCAGATTGGAATTACTAATCCCAATTCCATGCTTTTTCTTCTGTTTGCTCCTGGAAAAAGTTCATGTAAATCATCTTTTTTTCTTTTGTGGCATATATAACAAATTTTTAAATTGTCTGTTAATATACTGTATCTTTTATCTTCTAGCTTTTTTAACTTTTTACTTTTCTTTTTTAATTCTTTTACTTGTTTATAGTCTTTATATCTACAATTTTTGCATTGTTTAAATGTTATTTCTTTCTTTAAATTTGGATTGTTACAATAAATGTATTTGTTATAATTTTTCGTTCTTATTTTTAAATACTTACAATTCATTTGCTTGCTCCATTTAAACTAATTTTCCAAAATTTAACCCACAGTTTCTACAGAAGTTGTCTGTATGCTCACACCTTGTTAAACAGTCTGGACAATATGTATCTTTATATTTTGTAATTATAATTTTTTCTCCATCTTGAACAATTTCCATTTTGTCGTCTGTCTTTAAATTTAATTCTTTTCTTATTTCTATTGGAATAACAATTCTTCCTAATGGATCTAATTTTCTATTCAAATCTGTTTCTCCTTTCCCTTGCTTTTTCTCTAAATTTATGCTAAAATTAAATAGTAATTATTATATGTAAATGCTTATTGAAGTTATTATTTGGTTTAGTCGCTAGTAATAACTTCTTTTATTTTCTTTACTGTAACTGCAGGATTTTCTTTATTTAAATCTGCTTCTATTAAAATCCAGCTTATTTTTTCTTGCTTATCAATTAATTCAATTTCTTTTCTAAAATGTTCTTCTATTATCTTGTTATTTTTTGTTTCAAAAAATATCGTAATTGTTATTATTACTACATATGTAATCGCTAAAATTGTTGTTGCAATATCCACTTTTTCTACTTCCTTTCTATTTATGTTAATTTGGTATTAGCTATTTACAATATTTCTATTGCAAAATTTTCATTACATTGTTATTATGTTTTAGGCAATTCAAATTTTAAATTGTCTATCTTGTAGAGTACTAATTGCTTTTGTAATTAGTATTCTTTTTTATTTACATTTTTTGTTATGTTTTGTATAATTACCTCGAAAGTGAGGTTATTATTATGTTTTCAAATTTCGATATTGATAATTTAGTAGCTATAATTACTTGTTTTATTAGTGGTTTCTTTGGTTATAAAGTAAGCAAAATATCTTTAAAGAACCCTCAAAGAATTAAAATCTTAGAAAAACAATTATATTGTGTCTATTTGCCATTATTTACAAAAATGGAACACAATTTATATAAAAACATTTCTCCTCAAACAGCCATAGAATATATTAATTTTTTTAATGATTTAAAATCAAAATATTATGAATTGATTGACGGAGACCTTATAAATGTTTTTCAAATATTTCAAAATACAACTAATAAAAGTTCTGTTTCTTATACAGCTTATGAATCAGTGTGTCAAAGGCTAGAAAAATTATTTGAAAATACTCGCCGTAAATTATATTTACCTACTAGAAGTATTTCTTACAAACTAAACAATAAGCAATTTCCTAAAACTCGTCAAAACTCTATTAAAGCTTTCATTTTTAGCTTATTGAAATTTTTTGTGTTCATCTTAATGATCGCTCTTATATATTTTGTTACAATTGCTTGCCAGAGTTTTTTTAATTGGATAACTTCTATTGTTTAAATTTGCCTAAAACGTATCCTATTCCAAAACAAGCTATATTAGCAAATATTAAAGCTATTAAATTCATCTTCTCCACTCCTATCTATAAATCGTTGTCAAACAAAATATTGTTCCTGCTTGTACAATTTTATTTATTAATAATGCTGTTGTTATAATAAATGCTATTGCAAATCCTATTTTGTTTTTATCTAGTTTTCTTTTCATTTGTTTCACCTCCTTTCTAAAAGATTTTTATAGTTTCATTTTCATCTTTAGGAATTTTATATTCTTTATCGCCATTTCTATATGATTGTATTATTTCCTTAAATGCTCTTTCTGCTTGTTTCTTAGTTGAATAACATGCAAACACTCTTCCCATTCTTCTTTCTATAATCAAATAAACATCTTCAACTAAAGTCTTGTTTATCAATTCTCCTAGACCGTTTTAACTCTTCAATGCTCATATGCCTATCATCTTTTTTGTTCGCTATTTTTTTATATTTTCGATATGATGCTTCATCTATAAAAATTGATTTACACGTTTCCTTTTTTCGTATTTCAAATTCCATACTTTCAGTAACTTTGTCTTTTCTTTGACTGATAATTAACATTTAATTTTGCCTACCTTTCACTTAAATAATCGTGATTTTTATTTATGTAATCATTGAATGCTTTTCTTGTTACCTTAAATGGCGTTGTATATCTTTGAACTGGCAAAGATTTATCTTGAAACATTTTTCTAACCGTTATTATTCCTATTTTAAATTCTTCGTGTATCTGTTCAACAGTTAACAATTCATTTGGATTTTTACCCTGATATCCATACATCAGTAACTCATTTGTTCTTTTTTGTTCATTAATCATTGTTTTTAACAATTCTTCCAATGTAACCACTCTCCTTTCTTTTTTTTGTACCGTGTCGCATTATTTTATTTTTCTTGAATTTAATTCAAGTTTTTTTGTAAAAAAATATTGTCCTATATCATTTTCTGAAATATCTAACACATCTTCTTCGCAAGCTTTAGATATTTCTGTTGCTGTAAAATCACTTTTATTGTTAAGTTTTGAACTTAATGCCACTTGTGAAATTCCTATCTTTTCAGCAAATACAGACTCATATTTTAATTTTTCTTTTATTCTTCCTCTAAGCTTGTTAAAATCATAAACCACCTTTTTACACCTCTTTTCTTTCTTGAATTTAATTCAAGTTTTCTATATCTTATATTAAACATTTTATTTTGTCAATAGTTTTATTGAATTTTTTTCAAGTTTTTTTAATTTCTTTTTAAAAATACTTGATTTTTATTAAACTTTTCTTTATAATATAGCTATGGAGGAATACTATGAAACCAATTGAAAGTTTTCAAAATAGATTAGAAAAAGCTCTAAAATATAGAAACATGAAGCCAGTAGAACTTCACGAAAAAACAGGCATTAGTGAAAGTTTAATAAGCAAATATCTTTCTGGAAATGCAATTGCTAGACAAAGAAAAATAACTTCAATTTCTGATGCGTTGAGAATTAATCCTGTTTGGCTTATGGGCTACGATGTTCCAATCGAAGAAATTAAAACCGATAAATTAGGAAACCCAATAGCTGAAATTCCGCTTCTAGGTATAGTAAAAGCAGGATATAACTATATGGCACAAGAAAATTGGGAAGGTATGATTGAAGTTGATAAAAATATAATAAAAGATGGCTCAGACTATTTTGCTTTAAAAATAAAAGGCGACAGTATGTTTCCTGTTCTAATGGAAAACGACATTGTTATTATAAAAAAACAAGATGATTTTGAAACAGGAGATTTAGTAGTTGCTATAGTAAATGGAAGCGAAGCAACAATAAAGAAAGGAAAAAAAGGAAATAATAGCATTTTATTGCAACCGCTTAATTCTAATTATGAACCACTAATATTTACTTATGATGAAATGAAGACAATACCTGTTACAATCGTTGGTATTGTCAAACAGTTAAAAAGAGAATTTTAATACAAAAAGAGAATTTATGCTCCAAGTTTGCGACACGGTACATAAATTCTCACATATAAACACTATTGAAAGTGATTACTTTTATATTATATATGAAAGCACCTTCATTTTCAATAGTTTTATTTAAAAAATTGAAATTGGAGGTTTTATTATGGGAAGAAAAAAAGAAAAAGGAAACGGAGAAGGTACAGTATACAAATCTAATGTAACTGGCTTATATATTGGTCAATATGTATACAACAATAAAAGACATTCCGTGTATCAAAGAAAAAATGAAAAAGCAGGAGATTTTAAAAAAAGATTTAATGAAATTATCTCTAGTATAAGTAAAAATACATATATAGAACAGAACGATATTAGCCTATATAATATTTTAAAAGATTACATTGAAATAAAAAATAAATCTGGAGTCACGTCAGATAGAACATACATTAGAGATTTAAATAACTTAAATTTACTTGAAAAATGTTGCAATAATTTTATTTATAAACCAATACAAAAAGTAACAGTAAACGATATAAAAAAATCCCTACCCGATTTGTTGAATTAGAAACAATAGACTCTAAAACAAACGAGAAGGTGCTGAAAAGATATTCTCAGAATGTAATAGATAAATTATATATGTTTTTAAATAAAGGCTTTAAAATTGCAATTTCAGAAAGAATAATAACATACAATTTAATGGATAACGAAAGCATCAAAAAACCAAAATCAAAAAAAGAAACAGAAAAAGTAGAAGCTTTAACAATTGAAGAAGAACAAAAACTAATTAAAGTTCTAAAAAAGTCTAATCACAAATATAAAAACATTATACTGTTAACTCTATTTACAGGTTTAAGAATAGGCGAAACGCTAGCCTTAACAAGAGACAATATTGATCTAAAAGAAAACACTTTGACAATTGAGAAAACATTAACTCGCAACAAAGAAGACAAAGTTATATTAGGAAATAAAACAAAAACAAAAGCAGGAACGCGTAATGTTTATTTATCTAGTAATGCAAAATCAATATTAAGAGACATATTACAAGATAATATTACTAATATTCATAATTTACTTTTTTACGATTACAAAAGAAATACTTTAATTTCGCCAAATGAAATAAACTGTTTTTTACAAAGACTAAACGAGAAAAACAACATATGCAAACATATTCATACGCATATGTTAAGACATACATTTGCTACTAGATGTATAGAAGCTGGTATGTCAGCAAAAGTTTTGCAAAAAACATTAGGACATAAAAAGATACAAACAACTCTTGATACTTACACAAGTGTATTCAACAAATTCAATAAAGAAGAAAATAAAAAATATGATTTATATATGAAAAAAATTGGGCTTTAAAAGCTACTGCATTACCATTGCATTATTTTAAATAAAAAAATAACCACAAACATTGATAAATCAACATTTGCAGAATTTAAAAAAATGGTGTACCAGGAGGGACTCGAACCCCCTACCCCTTTCTTAGGAGGAAAGTGCTCTATCCTGATGAGCTACTGGTACATATTTAATTTGTAACTTTAATTTGTCTTTTAATTTACTAACATTATAAACCCAAACATATATTAACATTTTTTTATTAATGTTGTCAATCAATATTGTTACAATTCACAAACTTAATTTTAGCTAGAGTTACTATTCTGTATAGCATAAAAGTAATTTTTCAATTAACCGATTAATTTTACCATCAATATTATTCAAAAATTGACCAATCACCAAAAAAATGATAAAATAATCTAAATTTATTTTAAAGAAAGGAGCTTATGATTATTTAAAATATTAAATAAATCATAAAAGAAAAAATGCAAAGAATACTAAGTCATATGAGAAAAGCAATTGAAGAATATCAAATGATAGATGAAGGTGATAAAATCGCAATATGTCTATCAGGAGGCAAAGATTCTATAACAATGCTATATGCTTTTAAAAATTTACAAAGATTTTATCCAAAAAAATTTGAAATAATAGCTGTTAGTATTGATCCTGGATTTGAGTTTTTTGACACCAATTTCTTAAAAAATCTATGTTCTTCCGTAGATATTCCTTTATTTATTGAGAAAAGTAACGCAAAAGAAATAGTATTTGATATAAGAAAAGAAAAAAATCCTTGTTCTCTATGTGCTAATTTGCGTAGAGGCGTAATAAATTCTATTGCAATAAAAGAAGGTTGCAACAAAATTGCCCTTGGTCATAATCAAGATGATGTCCTTGAAACTTTTTTATTAAATTTATTATACACTGGTAGTATAAATACATTTTCACCAGTAAGTTACATGGATAGAACAAAAATTACATTAATAAGACCTCTAGTGTATACTCCTGAAAAAGAAACAAAACGATTTATCAAAAAAAATAATTTATCGGTAATGCCAAAAGTTTGTCCAATGGATGGTACATCAAAAAGGGAATTTATGAAAGATTTAATTTTTAAATTAAGTAAAGAAATTCCTATGCTTAGAGCAAATTTATTTGGTGCAATACAAAGAAATTTGGATGATTGGAAAATTAAAAAATAAAAATGCTGAATTATTTCAACATTTTTATTTTTTATTATAAAACTTTTTATTTTTCTAATAAATTATTTTCTAATGCATTCGAAGATTATTTTGCTAAATTAATCATCGCATTTTTTAATTCCTCTAATTTTATTTCTGCATCTTTTTCAGATGAACCTTTCACTCCCATATAAAATTTTATTTTAGGTTCTGTACCAGATGGTCTCACACAACACCAAGCTTCATCTTCTAATGCATAATACAAAACATTTGATTTTGGTAAACCTGTTTTTCCTATTTCTCCTGTTTTCATATTTTTAACAATATCTTTTTCAATATCTTTAAAAGTTAAAACTTTATAATTACCTATTGAATCTATATCCCTATTCCTCATAGAAGTCATCATTTTTTTAATTTCTTCTGCTCCTTCTGCTCCTTCTCTAACAATTGATACTTGTGTTTCTTTATAATATCCATATTTCTTATAAATATTATTCATTTGATCCCATAGGGTTTCGCCTCTAGATTTATAAAAACATGCTGCTTCACACAAAGCCATAACAGCAGCTATACCGTCTTTATCTCTTGCATAATCACCAATCAAGCATCCGTAGCTTTCTTCAAAACCAAATACATATTTTTTGTCATTATTTTCTTCAGCTTTTCTCATTACTGCACCGATATTCTTAAAACCTGTTAGAACTTCTATTAATTCTAAATTATATTCCTTTGCAATCGCATCTGCTAAATTAGAAGAAACTACTGTTTTTATTAGCATTCCGTTATCTGGTAATAGTCCTTTTTCTTTCATCTGAGAAATTCTATATTCTGCAATTAATAATGCTGACATATTTCCAGTATAATCCATATATTTACTTGTTTTACTATCTTTTGCAAAAACACCTAATCTATCTGCATCTGGATCAGTTGCTAAAACAACATCTGCATCTACTTTTTTGGCTAATTCTAATGCTAATTTAAAAGCTTTTGGATCTTCTGGATTTGGATAATCTACAGTTGGAAAATTACCGTCAGGCTCTCTTTGTTCCTCAACAACATATAAATTTTCAATTCCAATTTCTTTTAATAATCTTTCCGCAACTGTACTTCCTGTCCCATGTAATGGTGTATACACTACTTTTAATTTTTTTCCTTGTTCTTTTACAACTTCTGGATTTAATACTAAATTTTTTACTGTATCTATATATTTATCATCCATTTCTTTACCAATAGTATTAAATAATCTTTTTTCTATCGCTTCATCCTTGGAAATCATTTTTATTTCTGCATAATCTTTGACTTCTCTTACCTTACTAATAATCTCTTTATCTCTAGGACTAACTATCTGTGCTCCATCATCCCAATAAACTTTATACCCATTATACTTAGGTGGATTATGACTTGCTGTAATCATTATACCTGCTGTACATTTTAATTCTCTAACAGCAAATGATAATTCAGGTACTGGTCTTAAATTTTCAAATAAATATGTTTTTATTCCATTTGCATTCAATATTAGAGCTGTTTGTAAACTGAATTCCTTTGACATTTTTCTTGAATCATAACTGATTGCTACACCTTTTTCTTGCATTCCTTGCTCTTTAATATAATTTGCTAATCCCTGTGTAGCCTTTCCAACAGTATAACGATTCATTCTATTAGTTCCTGCACCAATAATTCCTCTTAATCCTGCTGTTCCAAATTCAAGCTCTTTGTAAAATCTATCCTCAATTTCCGCAGTATCTCCCTTTATTGCCAATAATTCTTTCTTTGTATCTTCATCAAACTCTGATCCTTCACACCATTTTTTATATTCTTCTAAATATTCCATATTTACCTCCCTAATCTAAATGATAAAATTTTTTATACAATTCTCTTGCAGTCCTTGGACAATCTACACCTTTTTCATCAGAATTTTTTACTGGTGCAAATTCTTCTTCTCTTTTTACTCTCAAAACAGCCATATCGTCTACTTCTCCAAATGCATCAAATAAAAATGCTTCAAATTTATACGCATTAGGCGATGTAGGTACAACTAAATTTCCATCTTTGTCGATATATTTAGCTTTTTTATATGCTACATGATATGGTAATGGTTCCCTACCCATTCTTTCTATTGCTTCTACACTAAATAAATTACATAATATATGAGATTCTCCGTATAATAATTCACCATCGTCTCCTTTGGCTTCCGCCATTTCGTCAGTAATTTCAGAATATTCTATAACATTTGGCTTTCCATTTCTTTTACAAAAAACGCCAACTTTTTCATGTGGATTTGCTTTTACAACAGATTTACAAGCTACAGTAACCTTTTTATCTATAGCTATTCCCATTAATACAGGATCAACCATTTTTACTAAACAATTATCTACTCCACCAATAAAAACCCATTCTACGCCAAGATGTTTCATTTGTTCTGTCATACCAGTTTTAACTAGAGATTCATATATTCCACCATGACCATCTGCTGCTAATTTTACAAGTCCATCTTCACCAATTAAAATCTTTCCTTCCGTATCTATCATTGGCAATTCACCTTGTTCAAAGAAGAATATATTTTTATTTTTTTGATATCCAAAATATTTATGTTTTTCAAAGAAATTCAATGTGTCTTCATTATTCTCTCTACTTGTCATTATAAACCAAGGTATAGTAACTCCATATTTTTTTCCTTCTTCTTTCAAAGTATCACATAACAATTCAAATAAAGACTTGTGTGAGTCTAAACCAATATCATATGTTCCCTTTGGTCCGTTATATCCAAGCCTGGTACCTTGACCACCAGCCATTGTTACTGCTGCTAGTTTTCCTTCTTTAATGGCATTTCTACCTATATTTTCATAATATTTATATTTTTCTCCTAATTTATACTTATCAAGATACTCAATAGGTGTAACTTCTTCTGCATGACTTTCTTGAGTCTTTTTTGTAGTATCATATAACTGATTTATAAGTTCAAAATCTATTGAGCTTATTTGTTCTAATAAAATTTTCTTTTTTCTTTCATCTAACTTTTCATATCCATTTAATAATTGCTCTTGACCATATTTCTTTAAAACAAATTTAATCTCTTCTAAATTAGTATCCATAAATATCTTCCTCTCTATTTCTGTTGTATTTTTAATTATATATTATTACATTATTTTTTTCAATTTTTCTTTTGCATAAACAATAAACAGATAAACAAAATATTTACCTGTCTAATATTTATATAATATTAATTATATTTTTTCAAGTATTTTAAATAAATTTATATCTATATTAAAATATTTTATTTTTTGCTCTATAAATATGAACACATTTATAATCCTTTTATGACATATAACGACATTTTTTGAATTTTTTACAACTTTTCTAAAATTATTTCAAATGTTTTTATTAATTTCATTTTGATTCATTTACATTTAACTCTAAATCTAATCCTAAATAATAGTTTTACCCATTGTATTTAAAACTTCTTCATATTCCTTAGCAATATCTGCTACATCGTCTCCTAATTCATTTATATCATAACAATCAATACACTCTATTTTCTTACTATTGATAATAAAATTAATATTTTTTCTCATATCAGTAATATAATCTTTATTACCTTTTATAAAAACAAGTTCATTTCCATTTTGTGCGTTTTTAATTTGCTCTATTTTTTCTAAATCATTTATATTCCAATCTATTTTCATTATTTTTGATTTTTTCTCATCACTTAAATTCATTTTTGATAATAATACTTCAATTGTTGGAGTTAAATCTTTATCAGTTAAAACAATTACCTTTTTATTTTTTTCTATTTCCTTTTCTATATATGGTAAAGTAATCATTTCAAAATGATAATCACTCACAAAAAATGAGCATACTTTTTTATCATTCGTTTTATTCATAATATCACCCTTTCAAACGAATCAACTGAAAGTCTTTTCAATAGATGCTCTTTAATTCACTTCCAAATTTTACCATCATTTGTAAAATATGTCAATAATATTTCAAATAAAATTCATCTTCTTTTTTCGACGGCAAAAAACATTGTATAAAAATAAAAAAATTGCAAATACTTATATCAAAGAAAATTTTTCTAAAAAAGTTCATTGGAGGTAACAAATGAAATTTTTAATAAAACTGTTTAAAAATAAAAATTTTAAAATGATATGCATCCTAACTTTCCTTCTTTTCATATATACAACATTATGTGCATTTTCATATGCAGAAACTGTATCTACAGAAATTTCTGACAGTGTATTTCGCCTACATGTTATTGCAAACAGCGATAGTAAAGAAGATCAAGACTTAAAATATAAAGTAAGAGATAACTTAATAAACTATATGAATAATATATGCACCAATTGTAAAAGCAAGGAAGAAGCTATTAATATAGTAACAACAAATCAGAATGAATTTCAAAAAATAGCAGAACAAACAATACGAGATAATGGTTTTAATTATACTGTAAAAATAGAAATAGGTAATTTTGAATTTCCAACCAAAAATTATGGTGATATATCACTACCCTCTGGATATTATGATTCCCTAAGAGTTAAGATTGGAAATGCATTAGGTCAAAATTGGTGGTGTGTTATGTTTCCACCTCTATGTTTTATTGACGTGACATCTGGTGTCGTTCCTGAAGAATCTAAAGAAGAATTAAAAGAAAATATGACAGAAGAAGATTATGCATTAATATCTGAAAAAGATGATATGGAATTAAATTTTAAATTTAAAATACTTGAATTCTTCACAGATTCTGGATTATTAACAGCTAAAAATTAATAAATTTAAATTAAATTAATATATGTAAATTACTGTTGCATTTATATAATTATTATGATATATTTTAATATGGTAAATACACTGTAAATAATCTTTCTATGGAAGGGGAAATATAAATTGGAAAAACTAGTAATAACAGGACCAACGCCTTTAAAAGGTGAAGTAACAATAAATGGAGCTAAAAATGCAGCAGTAGCAATATTACCAGCTACTTTATTAATAAATGGTACATGCACTATTAATAATTTACCAAATATAAGTGATGTTAAAATTTCTTGTGAAATTTTAGAAAAATTAGGAGCAAAAATTACTTGGAATACACCAAATGAGATAACAATTGACACAACAAATATCTCAACAACTAAAGCACCCCTAGACTTAACAAGTAAATTTAGAGCTTCTTATTACATAATTGGTGCAATGCTTGGCAGGATGGGTGAAATAGAAGTTGGTATGCCTGGAGGATGCAAATTAGGTGCAAGACCAATAGATCAACATATAAAAGGATTTGAACTATTAGGTGCTGAAGTTACTGTCGAAAAAGGTACTATATATGCAAAAGCCAATAAATTAAAAGGAAACAATATATACATGGATATTGTATCAGTAGGTGCTACAATAAATGTAATGTTAGCATCAGTTCTAGCAGAAGGTACAACAATAATAGATAATGCAGCTAAAGAACCTCATATTGTCGATGTTGCAAATTTTTTAAATACCATGGGTGCTGACATTAGAGGTGCTGGAACAGATGTCATAAAAATAAATGGAGTCAAATCATTACATGGAGATGCTACATATTCTGTAGTTCCAGACCAAATAGAAGCTGGAACATTTATGCTAGCTGCGGTAGCTACAAAAGGAGACTTAATAATAAAAAATTGTATAACGAAACATTTAGATTCTATTACTGCAAAAATACTAGAAGTAGGAGGAAATGTTGAAGATAATGGTGACTCTATCAGAGTTTGGTGTAAAAAAAGACCGACAAAAGCTAATATTAAAACATTACCTTATCCAGGATTTCCAACAGATTTACAACCTCAAATGGGTGTTGTATTATCTTTAGCAGATGGAACTAGTATTATAAATGAAAGCATATGGGAATCTAGATTTCAATATACTGAAGAATTAAATAAAATGGGGGCTAAAATAACAGCTCAAGGAAAAACTGCCTTTTTTGAAGGAGTACCTAAATTATACGGTGCACCTGTATATTCTTCAGATTTAAGAGCCGGTGCAGCACTAATAATAGCTGGAATCGCTGCAAACGGAGTAACTGAGGTATATAATTTAGAACACATTGACAGAGGTTATGAAAATATAGAAGAAAGATTCAGGAAAATAGGTGCTAAAATTGAAAGAATAAAAGAGTAAAAAGTAAAATAATAACAATACAAAATAAAACAAAACTCAATTCAAATTAGTACAAAACTTAAAATAAAACAAAACTCAACTCAAATTAGTACAAAACTCAAAATAGAACCAAACTCAAATTAGTACAAAACTCAAAATAGAACCAAACTTAAAATAGAATAAAATCAGATACTATTAAAATACAAAAAACAAATGAAAGAAGAAATATTATGATAAAATTTTGTAGTTTATACAGTGGTAGCAGTGGAAACAGTTTATTAGTAAAAACAGAAAATACAAAAATATTAATTGATGCAGGTGTTAGCAGTAAAAAAATAGAAACAGCATTAAATAATATAAACATTGAACCAAATTCTTTAGATGGTATCTTAATAACTCATGAACATTCTGACCATGTTCAAGGTTTAGGTACTTTTGCAAAGAAATATGATCTTCCTGTTTTTGTAAATCAAAAAACACTAGATGCTATGCCAAAACAAAAAGAAAAAATAGCAGAAAAAAACATAAATCTAATAAGAATAGAAGAAAAATTTGAAATAAATGATTTAAAGATAAAGCCGTTTTCAATTCCTCATGATGCGGCCAATCCTTGCGGATTCAACATCTTCAAAGATAATAAAAAAATTAGTATTGCAACAGATATTGGACATATGACAAATGGAATAATTAAAAATTTAGAAGATAGTATATTTATATTACTTGAATCTAACTATGATCCAGATGTATTAATGTACTCAAAATATCCATATCAATTAAAATCAAGAATTGCAGGACCAACTGGACATTTGTCAAATGAAATTGCAGGAAAAACTATATCACATCTAATGAAATCAGGATTACAAGAAGCTGTTTTAGGTCACCTAAGCAAAGAAAGTAACTTTCCAGAATTAGCTTATAAAACTGTTATGGAAGAAATAATGTCAAATAACTCTTCAAATACTCCTATAAAACTATCTGTAGCCCAAAGAGATCAAAGCAGTCCTGTTTTTTCAATAGGATAACAAAGGAGATACTTAAATGCTAACAATAAATATACTATGTATAGGAAAAATTAAAGAAAATTTTTTTAAAGAAGCCATTGAAGAATATTCAAAAAGACTTTCCAAATACTGCAAATTAAATATACTTGAACTTCCAGATGAAAAAATTCCAGATAAAATAAATGATAATATTATTGAAAATATTAAGGAAAAAGAGTCTAACGATATTATCAAACATTTACCAAAAGATACATATATTTTATCATTAGATCTTTCTGGAAAAGAATATTCATCTGAAAAATTTTCTAATAAAATAGATAACTTATCAATGCAAACCAGTAATATAACTTTTATAATTGGTGGATCTCTTGGAATTCATAAAAAACTCCTTAATATATCACAAGAAAAGATATGTTTTTCTAAGATGACATTTCCACATCAATTAATTAGAATCTTCTTATTAGAACAACTATTTAGAGCATTTAAAATTTCACATGGTGAAACCTATCATCGTTAAAATTAACTTATTTATAAAAAACTTTGTAGAGAAAATACGAAAAAAATCTTAAATAGAGACACTTTTTTGATTAAAAATTAATATAACTAAAATTAAAGTTTAAATAAAAAATTAAGATATTCTTACTATGGGGGGATTATTTTCTCTACAAAGATAAAAGACATATTAAAATTTTTTACTTCATAACTTTTTTTCTATAATTTTTTTCAATTTCTTGGATAAAAAAGATATTAAAATTTTTCTAACAACAAAAAATATTGAAATAAATAAAATTATCTTTACACAAAAAATCATAATATTAAATTGCATTACAATTCTGACATTGTCATTATACAAAATTTTATGTGTTTTGTCAAGAAAAACTCATCGACAAAAATCGACATACTGCTACACTTACAAAGATTCCAACAACATCTGCAATTAAAGACGCAACCAATACAAATCTAGTTTTCTTAATTCCAACAGAACTTGTATATACTGCTATTGCATATAAAGTAGTTTCTGTAGACCCCATTATAACAGAGGCAATAATACCTAAGCCACTATCAACTCCAAATTGCTTCATAATATCTACAGCAACCGCAATAGAACTACTTCCTGAGATAGGTCTCAACAAAGCCAATGGCATAATTTCGCTAGGTATTTTACTATAATCCAATACAGGAGAAATAATTTGAATTAAAAAATCCAAAACTCCAGAAGCACGTAAAGTCCCAACAGCTAAAAATAATCCTATCAATGTAGGAAACAAATTAACAACAACACTCATTCCTTCTTTAGCTCCATCTAAAAAAGTATCAAATATCTTATTTCTTTGTATAATGCCATATATCACTATTATTAAAATCATTATCGGCATAGCTAAATTTGATAAAAAACTAATCTTTTCCAAATAAATATCACCTATTTCTAATAAACATTTAATCAATTAATAATTTAAAGTCTTTAATTTCTTCAATTATTTTCTATTATTTATTATTTTTTTGTTGATTTTTTAATTATTTTTTCAATTATTTTTTAATTATTTTTTTTTATTATTTTTTTTATTATTTTTTTATTATTTTTTTTATTATTTTTTTTATTATTTTTTTTATTTATTTTTTTTTATTTTTTTAATTATTTTTTTAAATTATTTTTTCTTATTATTTTTTTA
>CALXSO010000050.1 GCA_944391155.1 uncultured Clostridia bacterium | reverse complement strand
CTCTATATCAGTATTTTTAATATTATAATATTTACAAATCTGCATCATACATTTTCTTGTAATAATAGAAAAATTTTTTTGACTTTTTTTAACTTTATTTTTTTTCATAAGTAAAACCTCCTCTTTCATAAAAAAAATGTTATTTTTTACGCAAGAGTATTATTATATTGATAATACTTCTTGCGGGTATTATACCTTAAGAGATGAATATTTATAATTTTCATCTCTTATCTTTCCTATATATAATATGAAAAAAAGTATAAAAAAAGTTGCATTTTTTAGTTATTTTTTTAATTATTTTTTATTTTTTTATCATCATATATATAATACCAATGAAAAAGGAGGCCTACAATGTATAAAAATACTCTTTTTACAGGCAAAAATTATGGAAGCATCACAGTTCAAGTTTTTAAAGAAAGTAACACAAATCAAACCATTTTCTATCTAAAAGCTGATAATGATTCTTTACTTCCTGTTATGGATGTCTTAGAAGATACTTTAAAAAAATATTAGTAGAAAACCGCTTCTTTACTTAGTATTAACTATTTAGAGAAGTATTTTTTATTTTCTAAAATACTATTTATTTTATTTTCTAAATTCTTTGAACTATTATAATTTTGCCTACTTATTTCTTCTTTAATTTCTTGTAACTTTAAAGAACATTCTTCCTTACATATTTTTAGTTTTTCCAATTCATGCTTTACTTTTAATAGCATATTATTTTTCACTTTTAATTCTTGCCTAAGTAATTTAATTTTTATATTTTGCCTTTGAATTATAATTTCCATATTTTTCTTTCGCATATTTTTCTCCTTTCTTTTATTAGTTTTGCAAAACTATATGTAGTATATAAAACAACTTATTGTTTGTCAACAAATAAAAATATATACTATAAAATTTACAAATAGCATATTTTATAGTATAATTCGGTTAGAAAGGATTGATATTATGAATAGACTAAAACAATTAAGATTAGAAAAAGGCCTATTACAATCTGATATCGCAAAAGTAATAAATAAAACTGATAGAGCTGTTGGGCAATATGAAAGAGGGGAAAGAGATCCTAATACCGAAACTTGGATAAAATTATCTAATTTTTTCAATGTTTCATTAGACTATTTATTGGGCAAAACAGATTCAAAAAAATTGAATAATAAAATAGATGATATATTAAATGAGGAAATGATTGGCATGTCAAAAGAAGAATATGACAAATTACCCAAAGAACAAAAAAAACAAATACATGATTTTGCTTTATTTGTGAAAGAACAGTATGAAAATAATAATAAATAATTAGCATGTATTATCACATAAAAATAAATTAAATTTATATAAACTAGATGTATTAAGAATTCTTTTAGAATTTCATATTGTTTACCATAAAATAAAAGAAGTGGTTTATTAATTTTCCGCTTCCTTTATTTTTTTTAATTTTTTAATTTTAAATCCATTACAAAATTACTGAATTTTATACGCTGTAGCTACTGATTCTCCATCTCCTCCTGATATATTAACATTTTCTTCTAAAGAAACTATTGGACGAACTCCATAATGTTTAGTAGTAACATTTCCGTTAGAATTAATTACATTATAACGATACACTGCTTCTGATTCTACACAACGAAAACCAAAACGAGTAAACCCTAAATTTCCATGTGTCATTCGGTTAGCCAACCAATAACCTTTTCCACTTGAAGTTCCTGAAAATAGCATTTCATATTCTGGGCTATTTGGTGCTATTCCAAGTTGTTCGCCAACATAACTTGTTGTTAATGTAATTGGAGAATAATAATATTCTGTACTTGCAAATTCTATGTTTTGTCCTTCTTCTAATGTTATCCATTTCTTCTTTTCTTCATCATAATACCTAAATATAGTATTTGCATTTCCATATGTTCCACTTACATTATTCATCATTGGTGCATTATAACCTATACCATTAGATTTCTTTGTGTATATTATTTTATTTCCATATTCATTTATTTTTCCATCTTCAAAAGTTTTTCCATCACCTGTTCGTAAAGGATTATAATTTGTAATTCTATCAATATCTTCTACTGTTATGCTCCTTGCACCACTTGCTCCTTTTCCATTACCATAAATTCCACAAATATCGTTTAATTCATCTATTCCCCATTCATAAGCAGTCTCTCCTTTAAAGTATAAATCACCATCACTTGTACTTTCTGTTTTTACAACATCTGCAGAAATTAATAAAATTTCATCTGTCTCTTCATCAAATCCTAATACTCTCCATCCATTAGTTTGTGCATTTACACTATAATACTGATCTGCATATCCATTTCCTCTTTCCATATTAGAACTTGTATCTTGTATTGATTCATCATTTGTGGCATGAAAAGTTCCTTGAGCTGATTTATATGAATATTCTACTCCATTTTCCACCTTATCATCTTTTATTTCTCCCCCATTTGTTGGATCATAATCAATATATGCACCTATCTTTATCTTTGTTGTCCCATCTGTTATTATTGTTTCATTTTGATCATTTTTTGTCTGTTCCCATTTTCCTGGTTTTTTTACTGTTCCATCTTTGAAGATTTTTACTTTATAACCATCTACCTTTACTGTAAAAGGATAAGTTTCATCAGTAATTTCTTCTGGTACATCTTCTATTTTATCAATTTGATTTAAATTGTTCTTTAATTCCCCATTAATAATATTTCCATCTTTTCCTATACTTCCCAATACTGCTACTTGTACTTGCTCATCTGCATTTGCCTGTCCTGTATTTTCTTTTGCCTCACCTGCTCTTGATAATAAACCATTTTTACCTGTTAGTGTTGCAATAGTAACACTTGCTAAAATAAGTAATACAATGATTGTAATAACAAGTGCTATTAATGTAATACCTTTGCTAGTATATTTTACATTTTTCTCCATATTTAAATCATTCCTTTCTTATGTATTTTTAATATAATTTATTATTTTTTATTTTTTATAAATTATTCCTTCTTCATTAGTAATTTTTTCTATATCATGTTTTTATACATATATCACTATTTTTATTACTTCTTCATTAGTAAATTTTTCTATATACATTAATAAATTTCACTTTTTAGTAATCATCATTATTATCAATTTAAAATTGATATTTAACAATTTAAATTATACCATTTCCATTTTTTAGTGTAAATAGTTTTAAAAAAAATTGTCATTTTTATTTTGATTTTTCTCTAATATAAAATCATTCCATAAAATGATATAAAAGAGATAATATATAATTAATAGTATAAATATATGGAAAAAAGATTACATATAGGAAGTAGGGAAAGTATATGGAAAAAAAAGAGATTAATACTCATATTGGTAGAATTTGTCAAGAATATAGATTAAAAAATAATTTAACACAAAATCAAGTGGCTGATTTAACTGGTTTAGAACCAAGACATATAAGTCAAATTGAAAGAGGTCTTTCTAAAGGAAGTATAGATACTTTAATTAAATTATGCAATGCATATAAAATTACTCCTGATATCATTTTATATGATTTACTAAATGATGATGTGAAAAAATCTGTTTCTATATATGATGAAAATTTTAAAAGATTAAGTAAAAAAGATAAAGATAGTATTTTACATTTTATTGAATATTTTTTATCAAGATAAATTTACAACTTAGTAAAATACTAGTTTTATAAAGTTTTATTATATTTCTCTAAATTTTTTCCAAATCTTTTCCATATTTAATTCCTAGTGAATAGCTAAGAGCAAAATAATATTCTTCTGTTTCATAAAATAATTTTATTATTTCATTAAACTGTTCCCTTTGTTCTTGATTAAGGTGTTTCTCTAAATTTTCAATTTCGTTTGTAAGTCTTATATATTTTTCATTAAAATTTTTATTGTTTCTTAATATTGATATCTTTTCTTCTACTAAATTGGAAATAAATTTATAGCTATCATTGTTAAAAATTTCTTCTTCATTCTTCATAATCTATATATCCTTGTAAATATATTTAGGTTTTTAAAAGGTTACCCATAATCCTTGATATTCAATTATATCTTTCTATAATATAATTATTGTGTTAACACTGTGGACTCTTATTCGTTATTGTTATTTTTATATTATTATACTATTTTTCTATCTTTTTATTCTTTTTAATATTTTCATCAAATATGACTTTATTTTTCGTATATAAGAAAGATAGCAAAACTACATAAGTAAGGTTCACTCCAGTATTTTTATGGGTAGCCTTTCTTGTTGTATACGGAATATATGGTCAGGATAGAAACCGATTTTTCTTTTGAAAATAAAATTTCAGAGATTTATTTTCACTTTAAGCTTGTGCAACTTAAAGTTTCATATTGTTTTCTATACAATAAAAAATACTCTAAAAACTAATATTTAGTTAAAGAGTATTTTTATTTTTGGTGTACCAGGACAAATAAATAATATTTTACACTATTTTGCATTAATGTTAAAATATTATTTATTTGATATATACACACTTTTAGCTTTTATGTAATAATGCTTTTATTCTAAAAAATTATTCTATTGCATTACTTATTGCATTGTTAACTATCATTTTCTAAAATCTTATTTAGTGTCGTTGTTCTTGCTATGTGATAAATTTTTAAGCTAAATGTTTTAAAAATATTTAAAAATATTTTTTCTTTCCAATTCATTTCTTTTTCTAATTCTCTTACTACGTCTTTTTCAACATTATTCATATCAAATATTCCTCCGTTTTATATTTTCTTTTGCGTAAATTACTATTTAAGTTACTACATCACTTTTCATAAACTATTCCTCCTTTTTCATGAAATTTAGAGATATTTCTACAAAAGTGAGCTATACTAACTTTAGTCTACTTTTGTAGTACATAGTATCGAATTATCATTTTCGGGTTCTTTTAGAACTCTTTGTCGAGATAGTTCGGTACTATTTTTTTCTCTTCTATATATAAAGATGTTTTTAAGAGGCAAAATAGTTGCATTTTTTGTAAAATTTTTAATAGTAATTTTTTACAGTTCTGGAATTATTTGTATGAGAAATGAAACAAAAAAATAAGAACTATTTCTAGTTCTCTTTTTGGTTATTTTCTTCTTTTTTTCTTTTTAACATAGCATTAACGTTTATTGCTGGTAATATTACAGGCACTACATTAGCAGAAGCTGTATATGTTGATACTAT
Source organism: uncultured Clostridia bacterium (assembly GCA_944391155.1). GTDB lineage: Bacteria > Bacillota > Clostridia > TANB77 > CAG-508 > CAG-269. The sequence continues at coordinate 5,826 of CALXSO010000050.1, read as the reverse complement.
TGCTCTTAAATATGGATACATTATTGCTATTGCATTAGCCTCATATCTTTTTATATCATCTTCTCCTTCTAGTTCAAACAATCCTATTATTTCTACATCCATATAAAATGGTGCTTCTTCTTGTCCTTTAAATAACTCTACCTTTAATGTTATTTCCATCTTGTTTTTTTCTTCATTTATTTTTGTCTTATTCATTATATCAAATGTTAATTGCCATATTTTTTTTTCGTTTAACATTTTATTTGCTTCAAAATTTACTTTATTTACTATATAATTGCTAAATTTTAAGCTGCTAATTCTAGAATCTCGTTTTTCCATACCTTAACCTCCTCTTCCAAATCTATTAAACTTTGTTTTATGCACTCATACTTTAAATCATCATTTGATATAATTTCTATATTTTCCTCTACTAACTCATCCTCTTTTATTCTTTGTTCTATTTCACTTATTGTAATCTTACTAACTATTTGTTCTATCTCTTTTTTTAATTCTTCTAATCCCTTCATTACTTCTCACCCTAACTTTCTAATAAAGAATATATAGATTTGATATTCGCTGTGTCTTCGCATTCTTTTGTTTCTCCTATACATTCTATATTTCTTACGCATACTTGACTTTGTATTCTTAAGATAAAATCATCTTTATGATGAACTTTTTTTGCTTCTTTTTTGTCAATATATGTAGCCGTTACTATATAATATTTATTTAAAAAACCATATTCATCTAGTAAATTCATAAAAAACTTTAAACTTCTGTTGTTTATTGTTTCTATTAAATCATCTCTTCCTTCTGTTATTAATTTTTTTATTAAACTTTCCTTCAAAAAGTCTAGTATAGCTTTTCCCATCACAGAACTAAGATCTAATAGAAAATCACTATCTATATTAATTTTGCTTTCTAAAATTGTAAAATCTTCTTTACTTTTATCTTTATTTTCTTTTTTCTTCAAAGCATTTATATTCCATTGTACCGCCCAAGCGATATCTGTAAAAAAATATACTCCATTACCCAACCAATGCTTTTTATTTATAGTAGAAATTGATTTTTCAAAATTAGAAGTTAATATAGACTTAGCATTTTCTACGGAAGTTGCATGGTATCCTGTTTCGCTTCTTTCTATATTCATTTTTACTCCTAGTATTATATTCTATTCTTTACATTTTAGAATAGTTTATACCAAAAGTAAAATTATTTCAAGACTTTTTGGTCGACATTTTTTGACAATAATATTTTATAACATCTTTTTTACAGAAATATTAATAAATTATTACATTTCTATTACATTATATCATTTTTTTGTGATTATGTAAATAGGCCTGTATATTTCTTGAATTTCGGCTGTTTTTCGGCTTTCTATTTTCCTTTTTGAGACGTTTTTATTTTTTAGCTATATACTTATATACCTTGATTTTTATTGATATTTCAGTATTTTGAAAGATTTTAAAAATTTTTTTAAATTTTTTTGAAAAAGGTATTGACATACTATGCACAGTATAGTATAATAAAGATAGTTAAGGAGGTGGTATATATGTTTAAAAAAATAAAAGAACTTGTAGCTTCCATCCGCAAAAACAGAAAACTACAAGCTCATCGCAAACAGCTTTGGCAAGACATATTAGATATACATCATGCGTTTGACTAAAGCCTAGAGAGGATATTTCCTCTCTTGCATATATAATTATATATTATATAATTAAAAAAATCAAGGAGGAATTAAAAATGGCAAGAAATTATGAAAAAGAAAGAAAATGGCAATTACAAAAATATGACCAAATACGTGCAAACATAGATAAAGAACTTGGAACAGAATTAAGAGAAAAGTTGAAAAAAGAAGGCAAGTCTATTGCTAGCTGGGTTACAGAAAACGCAAAAAAATATTTAAAAAAATTTTAAAAAAAGTATTGACAATTTATACTGTGCATAGTATAATAATATTAACAAAAGAGATTAAGTAAAAAAAAGAAAGGATGATCAATATGAAAAAATTTAAAAGTTTAGATGGAGAAGAATTAGAATTAAACGGAGAAGTTAAAGAATACGGAATTTTAGAAAATGAAGATGGACTTTACGAATTATGTGATAAAGAAAATGAAAATAGTTTTACAACAGTAGATGTAATAGAAGAAAACGGAACAATGTATGTAGATTTTGATGAAGTTAGTTACTGGGCAGATAGTAATATAATAGTTGGAAGTTTAAAATAATTAAAAGGAGTTGGTATTTATGATAATAAACCATTTAATTAAAGAAGGAAATAAAATTACACCAGCGTATACAATTATAGAAAAGGATACAAACATAACTATTGCTACAACTAGTAATATAACAGAGGCTTTAAAGATAAGACAAAAATATAACAATAGAGTAGATATATTAAATAAAGTTACAAAACAAATATTAATCTTTTAGGAGAAAAAATATGGGAAAATTTGAAGATTTAACAGGGAAAAAATTTAATAGATTAACTGTATTAGGATTAGGAAAAAGAAATAGTAGTGGGCAAATACAATGGAAATGCAAATGTGATTGTGGCAATATTGTATTTGCTACTACTTCTTATTTAAAAACCGGACATACAAAATCTTGTGGGTGTTTAAATAGGGAAAATGCTTCCAAAAGATTAAAAGAAAAAAAGTTTATAGAAGCTAGAAACAATTACAGAAAAAATAATTTTTTGGTAGATAATACATCTTTAGTATTAATAAGTTCTAAAAAATTAAGAAAAAATAATACTACTGGAGTTACTGGAGTATATTATAATGGCAAAATACAAAGGTATATTGCTAGAATTTATGTACAGGGAAAAAACATAAATTTAGGACAATTTAAAACATTAGAAGAAGCTAAAAAAGCAAGAGAATTAGCAGAGGATAAATATTTTAAATCAATTATAGATAAATACAAGCTAGACTAGGGAAATCTAATCTAGCTTTTTTTATTATCCTATTACATTAATTCTAAATGCTTCTAGCCTTAGTTGTCTTCCTTCTGTTCCAATCATAAATTCTTTAGATTTAAATTTTGGAGTCCAACCTATATTTTCTATATGCTCTTCTACTTCTAACATCTTATTACATTTTATTCTTAATGCTTCTAGTCTTAAACTTTGTCCTGTGGTTCCTGCTACTTCTCCATCTTTTTTCCAGTCTTGCCATCCTATATCTTGTACGTGTGCTTGGTATTCTATCGTTAGTCCGTTATTTCCTCTAAACTTAACTGCTTCTAGTCTTTTTGCTTTTCCTTCGGATCCGGCACCTTCTCCTGCATTTTGCCAACCACACCAACCGCGGTCTTCTATGTGTACTTCGTATTGCAAATCTGGTAATTTTTCTACAACTCCTGTTATTTTAGATTGGTCTTTTGCTCTTAAAACTCCTAGAAAACCTTTGTAATTATGGTTTACTTTGTGGACTGTTTTACTTCCCCAATTTAAATCGTAACTGTAGAAGTTTGTAGTATTTCCTTCTCCTGTGGCTATTGCTATGTGTCCATATGTGTTTCCTAGCCCTGCTCCCCATACTACTATATCTCCCACCTGTGGTATAAAAGATGTTGTATTTGCTATCCTTGTAAAACTATTTTTTAGTGGTAAGTTATTAAAGTTTTTGTAATAGTCTTTAGCGTTTCCCCAAGCACCTGCTTTTATTCCAAATACTTTATCTAAATACATTTTTATTAAATCTACACATTGTACTCCACTTACTCCGTCGTAATCGAAACTTTTTCCATTGTAATTATTTATAAACTCGTTGTAGTTCATTATTTATCCTCCTTGTTTACTATTTTCTTTAAATCTGCTATACCTCCTGCAGACATTGTTCCAAATATACAAGTTACAATTGTTTCTAAAACTCCCATATTTTCTACTTTAAAAGCTATACATATTATACTTGCTAATATTGCAATTATAATATTTTGTAGAGGTATCCATTTGTTATCTAAACTTGTTAATTTAGTTATTTCTCCTGCTATTAAAGTTAATGCCATTATTATTATTGCTACAGTTATTTCCATGATTTTTTCCTCCTTTCTATCCTAATCCTATTTTTACTAATATAAAAGTTACTATTGCTGTTACAACAACAGATAATATTGTGCCTAAAAGATTAAACCATCTTTGACGTGGTTGATCCTTTATTCCTTCAACATCTTTTTCTAATGTTGCTACTTTTTCTTTTAAATTGTTTATATCTTTTATATTCTCTTTAGTATTATTATATGCTCTATATGTTATGTCTTCTATTTTTTTGTAATCATCCAACTTTGCTTCTATTACTGCTAATCTAGTAAGTACTTGTATTTCAAAGCTTTCTTCTTTATTTTCCATTGTTAATTCTCCTTGTTTGCATTTATATAACTTTTTAAATCCACACTATAAGTTGCTTGTAATAATGCTATATCTTCTAATGTAAATATGTTGTTTGTATTTTTGTAAAATCTCAGTTTATTTAGTTTCTCTAATGTTTGTATTTGGCTGTCTGTTAAATCTAGTTCTGTTGCTTCTGCTGTTTTGTAGTATATTTCTATTGGCATTCTTGCATTGTATTGTTCTTGTAAAAATGCCTTAAACTCAGTAATATCCATTTTACTGCATTTTTCAATATAAATAACAATTTGTTTGTTGCCGTTTATACGCATATGCATAGTATTATCTTTTAAATCTATATAAGTATTATTGTTACTTCCTACTTTTAATCTTCCACTTATTAAATTGTTTAAAACTGCTAATGCACTTGTGTTTGCTGCTACTGGTTGTATATCGCTAACTGTTATAGCAAATCTATATTTTCCACTTGTTTGTGTATCAATTTTTTCTACTGTTTCTGTGCCTTTTAGTGTTATTTTATTCCAATTGTGTACTTCTTTCTTTCTCTCTAGATCAAAATAATCTCCTGTTAGCATTTCTTTTTGTATATCTAGTACTATTTTTTGTTCTTTGTGTTCTTCGTAGTTGGTTTTATCTCCTATTTCTATTTGCACATTTTCTCCTGCTTTTTTTGCCTCTTCTACATCTGTTCCTCTATAATATCCAAAAAATAGCCACTTATAATCTGTATTATTAAAAGAATATTCTGTTCTTGTAGCAGCATTAGAAGGTTCTGTTATGTTGCAACTTATGTTAGCTCTTGGTTTTTCTTTTGTTAAACAAACTACAAATCTATTTCCTGCATTTTTCTTACTTATTGTTATTTTAGAATTTTCTTTTATTTTAGCAATATATCCGTATCCCTTTACATCCTCGTACAGCGTGTTAGAATTGTTGCTATACCACATTCCTATAAATTCCTGTGCTAAATTCTTATTTATAACATTTACTTCTGTACTGCCTTGTCCATATGGAGAACAATTTGTTGCTATTTCGCCTTTCTCTACTTTTAAAGACATTCCAAAATTGTTAAATACTATGTTAGATACGTTTGCAAATAATCTTATTACTAAATTTTTATCTTCGTCTAATTCAAAAGTGTAAGAATCTTTTTTATTTCGCAGGTCGTTAGCCGTAATATTTGCATAAATATTGGAAGTATTTTCTTTTTCTCTTATACTAAAAGCAAAATCTCCAGAAGTAGGTTTCTCAAAATTTCCACTAGTATGTATTTTAAATGTATACTTTCCAGCTTTAAAATTACCTATATCTACATGTGTTCCTTCTAATAATTGTCCAGAACCTGTAGTTGTCCCATTTAATAGTAAACTACTTTCTTTTTGTTCTACTTTTACACCAATTACAGTATATTCTTTCTCTTGCATATGCAATTCGTTTTTATTATTTCCTAAACAATTAATTTTGCTAGGATATTCTACAGATGGTTTATTAGGAATAAA
>CALXSO010000049.1 GCA_944391155.1 uncultured Clostridia bacterium | reverse complement strand
TCATAAATTTTTTATATTTTATGACTTGTTTTTTCTTATTATCTTATTACTTAAGTATTTTTTCTTAAATATTATATTTTTTAATTTTTTTTTTCTTAATTACTTTATTTCTTAGTTGCTTTGTTTCTTAATTTCTTTATTTCTTAATTGCTTTATTTTTTAGTTGCTTTGTTTCTTAGTTGCTTTGTTTCTTAGTTGCTTTGTTTCTTAGTTGCCTTGTTTCTTAGTTGCCTTGTTTCTTAGTTGCCTTGTTTCTTAATTACTTTATTTTTATCATTTTATTATTTTATTATTTTATTTTTTATTGCTTCATATATTTCTTCGTGAATATCTTCTATTGTTCTTATCTTTCCGTCTTTTACACATTTTATTTCTTTCCAATTGTATTTTTTTGATAATTTGCATGCTTCTTCATATGCATCTTTCATATGCTCTGGATTTCTTTCATGAATATCTTTCTTCTCTTCTTTTGTTATTTTATTTTTTCTGTTTTCCATTAGTTTTAGTGCGTATTCTGTTGGCATATTTAAGAAAAATACTTCTGTTGGTACTGGTAATCCATATAAGTTAAACTCAAAATCCCATAACCAGTTAAGGAACTTTTCTCTTTCTTTGTCATCTTTTATTTTTCCTGCTTGATGTACCATATTCGATGTAGTATATCTATCTGCTAAAATTATACCTCCATTTTTATAATATTCTTCATATTCTTTTTTGAATGTTATGTATCTGTCTGCAGCATAAAATGTTGATGCTATATATGGACTAATTTCTTTTGGATCTTCTGCTAATTCTCCATTTAGATATATTTTTACTAGGCTAGAGCTTTCACTGTCATAATTTGGAAAACTTACACTTCTATATTCTATTCCTTCTTTATCTAATCTTTCTTTTAATTTTTGTAGTTGTGTTTGTTTTCCACTTGCGTCTGTTCCATCTATTACGAATAATTTTCCCATTTTATTTTTTGATATATTGATATATATCTTTTCTCCTTTATATATTATTTAGGTTTTTCTGGATTTCCCTATAAACCGTTTATGTGTGTTTTGTTATGCTTTCTTTTTGATTCTTATTTTATATTTTTATTATATATTTTATTTTATATTTATATTATATATTTTTATTTTTATTTTTATTTTCATTTTTATATTCTTTTTCGTTTTCCAGTTCTTCGTTTTTGTTTAACATATTGTTTATTGTGTTTAAAATATCTTCTGGACTTTCATCAAAATCATCTTTTATTATATGTAACATTTTCTCCTCCTTTTTTTATTTTATAGAAAACATGTAAAAGTTGATATATGAATATTTTTTGAAGGCATTTTTAAATAGTAAAGTTTTTTTGATTAGGAATATTATATATCAATCTTTTGAATGCTTTTTGTTTTTATCTGAACTTTAATTCTTATTATACTACTTTATTTTTTTAATGTAAACTTTAATTTACATTTATTCGATTTTATAGTAAAATATATATAATAGTTTATTTTTGGAGGGTAGTATGAAAAAATTTGAGAAATTTGCTGCTAATATTTTAAATCCTAATTGGAAAAAAATTATAAAAAGAAATTATCCTTTATATTCAAGAGGAAATGATTTACGAAGTGATTTTGAGCGTGATTATACTAGAATTATTAATTCTACAGCTTATAGAAGATTGAAACATAAAACTCAAGTGTTTTTTTCTCCTGAAAATGATCATATTTGCACTAGAATTGAACATGTTACTCATGTTGAGTCTATAAGTTATACAATTGCAAATTATCTTGGTTTAAATACTGAACTTACTAAAGCGATTTCTGTTGCACATGATATTGGTCATAGTCCTTTTGGTCATGAAGGTGAACGTATTTTATCTGAAATTAGTAAACGTGATTTACATTCTCCTTTTTGGCATGAGAAAAATGGTTTGGAATTTGTTGATTATATTGAATTATTAGAGAATCAAGATAGATTTAAAGAAAATTTGAATTTAACTTATGCTGTTAGAGATGGTATTATTTCTCATTGTGGCGAAATTGATGAAAATGGTCTTAAACCTCGACTTGAGTATATTGATTTATCTCAATATTCTTATCCTAATGAATATAATCCTTATACTTGGGAAGCTTGCTGTGTGAAAGTTGCTGATAAAATATCATATATTGGTCGTGATATAGAAGATGCTATTACATTGGGGATTTTAGATGAGCACTTGGTGGATTTAGACAACCTTTTAAAGTCTTTTGATGATAAAAAAATTAATAATACTGTACTTATTAATTATCTTCTTTCTGATTTATGCGAAAATTCTTCTCCTGAAAAAGGTTTGTGTTTCTCTGATGAAGCTTTTGAGTTGATGAATAATGTTAAGAGGTTTAATTATTTGAATATATATTTTTGTGAAAGAATAAAACCTTCTGTTAAATATTTTAGGTTAGTTCTTAATGAAATATATGATACCTTAAAAAATTGTTTTGATGGAAAAAATACCATGACTTCTATTAAAAATCTTTCTAAAACTTCAAAACTTTTAAGTGATAGCTTTCTAGGATTTTATAAACAATATTATGATTGTGGTGATAGGGATTTATTGAAGTTAAAAAATCACATTTTTTTCAATGTTGATAGTGAGGTGGATTTTTCTCGTTGTATTTTGTATTACATTTCTGGAATGACAGATAATTTTGCTATCGATGTTTATAATGATATTATTGGATTTTAATTTTTGTAATAAATTTTATGGGAGGTGTGTATATGGATAGAATTGCAATTATTTCTGATGTACATGGTAATATTACAGCTTTAGATTGTGTTTTGAAAGATATTTCTAATCGTGGTATTGATAGGATATTTTGTCTGGGTGATTATGTTGCTAAGTGTACACATCCTGATTTAGTTATTGATAAATTAAGAGAAGTCTGCGATGTTATGCTTATAGGTAATTCTGATTATACTATTTGTAGACCAGAGGTTAAAGATAAACATTTTTGGTCTAGAGATAGGATTGGTGAAGAGAGAGCTAATTTTATATTTAATTTACCGGTTTTTTATGATTTTTATTTAAGCGGTCATTTAATTAGATTATTTCATGCTTCTCCTTATGACTTATTTAGTATTTATAATCCAATGTTTTCTAATGAAAATACTAGATATGCTGGTAATGAATTGTCTTCTCCTGATGATTTATTTAAGAATACTTCTTTTTTAAATAAATCTGATGCAGATCCTGAACCAGATATTGTTGGATTTGGACATATTCATACTCCTTGTATTGTTAGATTTAAGAATAAGACTATTTTTAATCCTGGTAGTGTGGGTATTCCTGTTGAAATGTTAAATTCAGATGTGGATGACAAAAGTAACAAATTTTCGACTCTTGCATCTTATATAATAGTGGAGGGGCTATTTGGTTGTAAAGATTTAGATTCGATTTCTTTTCAATTAGTTAGAATTCCTTATAATATTGAGAAGGAAATTAGGGATTTGGAGAATTCTGATATGCCAAATAAGAATATGATTATTAATACTTTAAAAGGTGCTATCCCTACAGTGTATAATTTGAATTAATTTTGCTTATTAATTTTTATTTGTATCTTTTATTTTATGGTTAGATTGAATTTGGGAGTGTTTTTATGAATAAATCAGATTTAGAAAATTCAATGAAAATTTTAAAAAAATATAATCAGGAACATTTGTTAAATTTTTATGATAGTCTTACAGATGAGGAAAAGGATATTTTAATTAGGCAAATTTTGTCTATTGATTTTGATGAGATTTTTTCTTTGTATGATAAATCTATGACTGATAATTTTTCTTTGACTCAAAAGGTGACTCCTTTACCTTATATAGATAAATATTCTATTTCTGAGCATGATATTAAACTTTATAAGTCTATTGGTGAAGAAATTATTAAAAATAACCAGTTCGCTGTTGTTACAATGGCTGGTGGTCAAGGATCTCGTTTGGGTTATAAAGGTCCAAAGGGTACTTATTTGCTTAATTTAAAACCTGTTAGAAAATCTTTATTTGAGATAATGTGTGATGATATTAAACGTGCTAATGAAAAGTATGCTGTTGTGATTCCTTGGTTTATTATGACTAGTGATGAGAATGATGCTCCAACTAAGGCTTTCTTTGAAATGAATAATTTTTTTGGTTATCCTAAAGAGTCTGTTTATTTTTTTAGACAAGGAAAGTTGCCTATTATTAGTGTTGATAGAAATTTACTTTTGCAAGAACCTTATTTGATTAGAGAGGCTGCAAACGGTAATGGAAATGTTTTTGCTTCTATGAAAAATGATGGTATTCTTGATGTTATGAGTACTTTGGGGATTAAGTGGATTTCTTTTGGTGGGATTGATAATGTTTTGTTACAGAATGTGGATTCTGTGTTTTTAGGTTTGACTATTTATTCTAAAAATCAAATTGCTTCTAAGTCTATTTTTAAGGAAACTCCTTTGGAAAAGACTGCTGTATATTGCAAGAAGGATGGTAAACCGGCTATTCTTGATTATGTTGATATTACTTTTGAACTTTCTGAATTAAAGGATACTTCTGGAAATTATTTGTATAGAGATGCTAATATGCTTTCTCATTTGATGAGTATTGATGCTGTTAAACTGGTTTCTGATATTAATTTGCCTTATCATAGGGCTTATAAGAAAAACGCCTTTGTTAATGAGGAGGGTGTTAAAGAGGTTCCTGATAAACCAAATGTTTTTAAGTTTGAGAATTTTATTTTTGATGCTTTTTACTTTTTTGATGATATGCTTCTTTTTAGGGTTGATGCTAATAAAGAGTTTGCTCCTATTAAGGATTTTACTGGAAAGTTTAACCCTGATAGTGCTATTGCTAAGTATGTGGCTTTTTGGGGCAGTGTATAGTGTTTTTGTTTTCTATATTGTAGCTTAATTTATATTTTGGCTTTGTTTATGTTTTGGTTTTATTTATGCTTTTGCTTTATTTATGCTGTGGCTTTATTTGTGTTTTGGCTTTATTTATGTTTTGGTTTTATTTATATTTTGTCTTAATTTGTGTTTTGGCTTTATTTGTGTTTTGGCTTTATTTGTGTTTTGGCTTTATCTATGTTTTGGTTTTATTTATGTTTTTACTTTATTTATTTTTTTGTGTAAATGGCTGTTTCGTTTTGCCTATGTAATCTATTTCATTTATATTTTAATATTTTTATATGCGTATATTAGGATAGTAAAAACAAAATTAGAATTGTTAGCATGTATCTATTAATATTGAAATAATTTAACATTTGTTGAATTGAATGTAAAAATTATAAAACAAATTAAAAAAAATAGTATAATTGAGCAAGATAATATTTTACTTATTTTTGTTGACTGGTTTTCTATAATCATTAGATTATATTCTACATATCCTCCAAAA
>CALXSO010000048.1 GCA_944391155.1 uncultured Clostridia bacterium | reverse complement strand
TAAATTTTAAATTTTTCTATTTTTCTATATTTTTTTACCTTAAAAACCGCATAACTTCATGTCGTTAAGTTTTTTTATATTTTTTTGCTCTTACTCATTCAATGGTTTTAAACAAACGAAAAAATTCTAATATTCAAAAAAGTTACATACTAAGAATAATTTTCTTATTTTTTAATCATTATCATCTAAATCATCAAATAATTTACAATCATAAAAATCTTTTAAAGAAATTCCAAAGCCAATACATAAATAATGAATAGTATCAGAAGATGGAGCTTTTCTAATAACTTTGAAAATACTTCTTATAGTAGAGGGATTAAATCCAGAAGCTATTGTTAGTTGACTTATATTCATATTGTTTACTTTACATAGTTCATCTATTCTTTTTCTTGTTGAATCTAGCAAAGTCATATTATCCCTCCTATTCTCTTAAAATTTATAAAATCAGTATAGTAAAGATGAAGAAAAAACATGCGTTAAATTTCACGCATATTCATTGACTTTTATGTAGTAATGGTATAAAAAATATAGAATCATAAATTTATGAAAAGTGGAAATTTTTAATGAATAATAAAGTAGTAAATAAGCAATACCTTTGGGTTCAATAACAGATGTAGCAAATTATTTAGAAGATTATAAGGAAAAATGGGATAAGATATTTCAACAAGAAAATGAAAAAAATAAAAATAAACCTTTTGGAGAAAAAAACTATGAATATGAAAATACTATTAAGCATAGAAAAATAAGAACACAATGTTTTACAATATCTGTAGGAATTATTTTATCTTATATTTTGTATATTATTTTAAAAATTAATGAAGATACAATTTCGCGTGTATTTGCTGAATATTTAAGTAATAAATATATTTTAGTATTTGGACAATGGTTTGTGGCAATTTTATTTTTAATAATAAAATAATTTTTTAAGGGGGCAAATGTGAAAACTAAAGAACAAAGATATAATGAATTATATAGTAGTGGATTAGTAACTTCTATAAAAAATTTATTTGGTAATAGAAGTGATATTAGTGAAGATTACTATGTTTTAATGGCTGATTATATAGATTCTATGGATGAGATTAAAGATAAGATGTTAATAAATCCGGCAGAAATTGCAAGGAGAATGCCAGAACTTGTAAAAAGTATTCAAGAAACAAATTTTAGAACTATGCAAAACAGCGAAATCATTAAAAGAAATTGCACAGCATTTTGGGTATAAAGATGTATATAAATTCAAAAACAATTATATAAATCCTTTGTTAGAGCAAAATAAATTGCAAATGACAATACCAGATAAGCCAAAAAGTAGAAATCAAAAATATGTTAGTAAATAATATATATCATAATAAAGAAGTAAGTTTGGAAGTAGAAAAGTTTTAAAATATTTAAGTAAAATAATTAAGGAGAGAAACAAGATGTAGAATCTTGTTTCTCTCAAATTCAGGACAAATTATTCTTCCATTTTCAAGAAAAAAATTTCTTCTGAATCAGAACAAGAATATTCCATTTTGTTATTCTTTTTAATACAATGTAGTGAAAGCCAAGTGCCAAGACCTTCAATAGAAAGGAAAGTAGCCGGAAAGTCTTCAGTTGCATTCCAATTAAGTTCAATAAAGTGAGGTGAACTCTTTCACTTGGATTTCCTTGTTCTAATTCAAAATTATTTGCAACCATATAATTGTAAAAAGAATCTTGTAACTGTCTATAACTATCTTTTACTTTCCAAAATTCACTACAAGCAATTTTATCAATGAAATTTCTTTTTTTATCTTTGGTATGAACTACTGGAATAAAAACTAAATGCATATGTAGACTTCCTTCGTCCATATGTACTTTGGATGATAAAATATATTGCTCTCTTAGATTTTTATATTTACATACAAATTTATAAGCAGTTTCAAAATATCTTTTAGTTTCATCTATTCCAATACAATTAAAATATTTTTTATCAGAAGTAATAATATATTCACAAGCATTATGATTTATTGTTTTTATTTGTCCTTTCAATTTATATAATTGCTAAAAATGTAGAAGTTAAAAATTTTGATAGATTTCATAATTTTGGAGATAAAGGCTTATACAATGGAGAAATTACTGATGATATTGCTAAAAGAAAAGGATTAAGATATAGAGAAGATATTTTAGACAATATAGGTAGTGAGGAACTTGCAGAAAATTTCTTTCGCATTACGCAGATTGAGTCAAAATTAAAAAGAAATAAAGTTGATATAGTTAAGAAAGCTTGTGATACTCATAATAAAATTGATAAAATAGCTGGAAAAGCTATTAAAGAAACTGGTCGTAACTATGCCAGAAGATTTGCCTGCACCAAAAAAAGAGTTTAAAGCAACTGAAAAAAGAAAATAAAAGAATGTTAAATAAATAATTTATATAAAAAATATGAGTGCATATATAGAGTTGGTAACTTAAAAAAATCCCCTAAATTATTGAAAATTTTAAAATTTTATGGTAAAATGTTCACATAATTTAATTATCTTGCTCATAGGCAAGTTTTGAATATAGTAACTTTTAACAATAATTATTGTAAAGGAGGCTCTTACTATGAAAGAACAACGAACAGATTTAAAGTCATTTGACATGACACAATTGCAGACACTTCGAGAATTGAGAAGTAATATGTACTGTGGAGGAAATAATCGGCTTTTCTTTGATGAATTAGAAGATATTATCACAAGAGCAGATTATAATCCTAACACTGCTTGGGAACGTATGGATAATAACGATATTATTTTAGGAGAAATTTGGTCTCAACCTATTGGATATTTTCGTTATAAGAATACAGTCCACAAGTATGAGTATTTGTATATTGCATCTACAGGGCATGTTATAGCTGAACATGGGCATGAAAAAATAGTAGAAAGATGTAGTTGTCAGCAAATTAGGAAAATTAAAGAATGGTATATATTTCCTAATGGAAACATGACATTATGCAGAAAGGGACATACACATCATTTAAACCATCATGGAAAACCTATGTATGTTATTTCTCTGAAGATTTGGAATCATGGAAAATGGAAAACAGGTATGGAGTAACTCGCAACCAAATTTGTTAAGGAGAAATAAAAAATGAACATTGATTTAGCTAAACTTGAAATTAGAGTAAGAGAAGCGATTGCACAATCTGCTTTTGTTGAAAACGGAGTTCTTGAATTTTTATCTAAAGATGAATGGAGTTCGGTTCGGAGAAGTGTAGCAACTAATTTAAACGCAACGGATACAATTTTGGATAGCTTGTCAAAAGACGAGGACTCTTGTGTTAGAGTTAGTGTAGCCAAGAATCCAACTACTTCAGGTAAAATTTTAGATTTTTTATCAAAAGATCAAGATGATGAAGTAAGATTTGAGGTAGCAAGAAACGAGAGTACATTAAGCGAAACGTTGGCTCATTTATCTGGTGACAAGCATCCTGTTATTAGAAGAAATGTAGCTATTAACAAGAATACTTTGCCAGAGACACTTGTTTTATTAGTCCAAGGAGAGGGTGATTTTGGAATTAAATATTTTGTTGCACACAATCCAAATACACCTGAGGAAGTAAGAGAAAATTTAAAAGAAATTCTTCCACAAAATACTTGGGCACAAACTCCAAGCATTGAAATGCTTCGTGATTATTATGATATCGAGGATGATTGGTATTAAATCAATGGATAGTAAATAGCCTACATTGTGGGCTATTTACTATAATTTATATAAATGTGTGATACATTTATATAGTGGTCTGGTGGATATTTAAGGAGGTTTAATTATGAAAAAAATTTAAAATTCTTAAAGTCGAGCACATGAAAATTATACAACTTTTATGAAAGGAAAGGTGCAAAATGAAAACAATAGGAATTATAGGCGGTATGAGTTATGAATCATCAATTCATTATTATGAAAGAATTAACGATCAAGTTAATGCTGAAGCTGGAAATTTGACTTGTGCTAAAATGATTATTTACAATGTTAATTTTGAAGAAATAAGAAAATTAATGTTGAATAATGAATGGAATGAAATTGGTGTTGAACTTGCAAATATTGCTATAAAATTGGAAAATGCAGGTGCAGATTGTATTGTAATTGCAACTAACACAATGCACAAATTAGCAGATTATGTTCAAAGCAAGATAAATATTCCATTAATTCATATTGCAGATTGTGTGGCTGAAAAATGTAAAAAGACAGGAATTTTTAATGTTGGTTTGTTAGGCACTAAATACACTATGGTTGAAGACTTTTTTAAAGACAGATTGAAATATAATGGATTAATAGTTAATACTCCAGAAAATAGTCAGGAGATTGACGAAATTGATAGAATTATTTTTGATGAATTGTGTAAAGGTAAAATAAAAGATGTATCTAAAAAATATTACATAAATGTAATTAACGAAATGATTGAGCATAAAGGAATAGATGGAATTATTTTAGGTTGTACCGAAATTGAAATGTTAATAAAATCTAAAGATGTACAAATTCCAATATTTGATACAACTCAATCACATATTGATTCTATTGTAGATATTTGTCTTGAAAAAATTAGTTTATAAAGATGTATAATTTTTTTAAAGAAATGAGACTTGCATTGCAGGTCTTATTTCTGTTTTACTTATATGATAGTATATTAAAAAATATAAAAATACAACTAAAAATAGTTGAATAAAATAATATGAATTGCATTAATTTTATTGTCTAAAGGATTATGGTATGGTACAATGGATTTTATAAAAAGAAAAAATAATTATAGAATACTATAATAAGTTGATTATTCTAGTGTTTCAAAAGAAGATAGAAAGATGTTAAAATACTTTTTTAAGTTGATGGATAAATATAATATAAGTAAGATAAATTAACGAATTTTACTTATGAAAAATTAAGTCATAACTATACCAATTAAAAAAATTTAATTAATAAATATAGGAGAATTTAAATGTATTACACATATATGTTAAGATGTTCAGATGATTCAATTTATACAGGTATGACCAATAATTTAGAAAAAAGATTAGAGGAACATTTATCAAAAAGTAAAAAAGGAGCAAAATATACAAAATCACATAATGTTATCAAGCTAGAGATGGCATGGCGAAGTAAAGATAAATCTTTAGCTTGTAAATTAGAATATCAAATTAAAAACTTGACTAAACAGCAAAAAGAAGATTTAATAAATGATGGAAAATTAAAAAATTATATGAAAGGAAAAATAGACTGTAGAAGATATAGAAAAATATATAAATTTTGAGAATATATGAAATTTAAATTGATGGAAGTGTCAAAGTTTACAACTTATTTAAGAAATCATAGAGAGGCCCTATTTTCATTATTCAAAAAAGTAAATATCTCTCAAGCATATTGAGAGATATTTATATTTTAAAAACTATAATACTGAAAAATACATAAGCATATCTGAATATTTTTTTCTGAAAGCAACGATTACGAAGAACTTCAAAGGTTTCAGAAATAGCACATTGTTTATCAAAAAAAGTTAAGACATAACTTTCTAAATAACGAGGTAAAATTAAAGTTAAAGGCCACATATGTTTTAAAATAATGTCTTTTTCTTTATTATTTAAATTAAACAATTTATTAGCATTTTCATAAGCTGTTTTTGGATGAGTGAAAGCATGAAGACCTTTTCTTCCATTTTGTCTTTTTCTCCAATCATATAAAAATAAATCATGAAGCATTGCTGCACGAGCAATTGAGATATAGTCAAGGTTATATTTTTTACAAAAATGAAAACATAAATAAGAAGTCATTAAACAATGATCAAAACAGTTAGTTTCATAATGTTGTCTATATTTTTTCATTTCTTGAACACATGGATTTTCTATAATATCAGATATTGTATCTATAAATTCTTTGTCAGAATATATTTTATCTAAATAGTAACTCATATAATCCCTCTTTATTTTAATTCTAAATTAATTATACTATAATATATTAATTAAAACAATATTGTTCGAAAATCTTAATAAAATTTTAATAATGAATTGAAAACAGTGTAGAATATTGGTATAATGATATAAGAATTGGAGGTAAAGTATGAGAGAGATTGAGAGAAAGATTTTAGATATAGAATTGGATTTTAAAGATACATTAGAGAATGATAGAAAACAAGCTCACAATATGGAAACGCAAATTAAAGATGTGATATATGTAGGAGACGCCAAATGGACAGATAGATTAAATGGTAAAATGGTACAAGATAAATTATTTATTGTAACTAAAAATGTGTTAATAAAAAATGAAAAAGGACAAGTAATAGATAAAAAAGAAGTAAAGAACTATTATCTTGGAGATAAGTGTATAGGTGGATTTATGGATGTGAAAAACCCAATTTTTAATGAGTATTTCGAAAATAGTGAACCTCAGAAGGTAGATGCTATAAAAAATTTATTGGATAAAGTTTCTTTAGAGGAATTGGAAGAGCGTTCTTTGAATACATTGCAGAAAAAATATATGCAAGAATTATCAGAACAATTAGGAATACCAGAAGAAGAGATTTTAGAAATGGAAGAAGTAGATTTAGATGAAGAACTTCCTATAGAACAGGAGCTTGAAAATAAAGAAGATGAAAATCAAAAAGTATTAAATAGTAGAAAGCTTGAGAATTTAGATATAAAGGAAGAAACAAGTTTACATCAAGAAATTAAAGGGGAAACACTTGGACAAAGATTAGGATTAGAAAAAGTTGGAATTTATGGAGCAGAAAAATTGGTAAGGATTTCTAAAAGTCAATTATCATCAGAAGACAGGAAAGGAATATCTAGTTCTGTTATTGATGTAATGGCTGTTGTAAGAAAAGATGGTTCTGCTGTAATATTAGGAGATAATGTATTAAGGGTAAATAGTAGAGAAGGAACAAATCCTACACAAGAAAATTTAACTTTAGATAATAATGATGCAAGTATTGATAAAGAAATGAATACTACAAGTTATGAGATAGTTCAAGGTAATGGAAGAGAATATCTTAGTATTGGATATGATGAAAATTCAGGAAAGGAAATAAAATATTCTATGTATTCACATCAAGAAGGTCAATATGTGGATGTAGAATTGGAAACTAATAGAACATTTTATCAAGATCCAAGAGTTAGAGAGTTTCTAAGAGATAGAAATGAGGGAATTCATGAAGCTGATGAAATTTTAAATATTTATACTAAAGAAAATTTAGATGATATGTCAAGGACAATTCTAAATAATTCTGATAACGGGATAAGTGAGGTTTATAATCAAGCAGATGTGAAAGAAAAGATTATCCAAAAAATTAAGGAAAAAGACTATGGTAAAGATGATTATGATAAAGTGATAGAAGAAGTAGAAGAAGAAATGAAAGAAAGTGCAAAAGGACAGATAGTACGAGGAGATATGATTTAAGAGATTTGTTTTGTAACATACCATATATTTTTTAATATAATATATAAAAAGCATATGGAGGCAAAATATGGAAAAGGTTACAAATTTGAATGAAGTAAAATTAAATGAAACAGCAATAATAGAAGATTTGAAATGTACAGAAAGTGTTAAAAGAAGATTATTAGATTTAGGTTTTATAAGAGGAACAAAGATAACACCTATATTGATTAGTCCAAGTAAGGATCCAAGGGCTTTTTGGATTAGAGGAATAACAATTGCCTTAAGAAAAGAAGATGCTAGACAAGTATCAGTAAAAGTTAAGTAATTTGTAGAAATTATTAAATATGTTGATAAATGGTATTTTTGAAATTCAAATATAGCTTAGCAGAAAGAAATATCTATGCAAAAGTGTTGAAAAATCAACACTTTTTTGTTATAATAGTAATTGTAATTAATATATTATTGAAATAAAATATAAAAAGAAAAAAGAGGGGCTATAAAATGAGTAGAATGAAAACTTTT
>CALXSO010000047.1 GCA_944391155.1 uncultured Clostridia bacterium | reverse complement strand
TACCTTTCTAACTACTCTACAAAATGAAGTCTGAATTGTAACAAATTTCATACTATACTCATGATATATGCAAAAAAAATCAATTGACTTTTCAAAACGATTTTTATATACTTTTTTAAAAGAGGTGAAAACAATATGAATATGAAAAAATTTATAAAATTTCTATTTTGTAAATTTTTATTTAGAGTTGAATACATCAATTTAGATAATTTATATCTAGAAAACAAATTAATAATTTCTCCAAATCACTCATGCATTTTTGATCCATTTTTTATCTATCCTGTAACACGTAATCTATCAATAATGGCAAAATCTGAAATCTTTAAATATCCAATTCTAGGAAAATTATTTAAACATTACAATGTTTTTCCTGTAAATAGAAATAGAACTGATACTAAAAGCCTGCTACATTCTATGAATATATTTAAAAAAGAAGGAATTCAAGAATTATTGATTTTCCCAGAAGGTAAAGTAGTAAAAGAAGAACAAGAAATTAGAAAAGTTGCTAAAAAAGGTGTAGTATTTATTTCTGCCTCATTAAATATCCCCATTTTACCAGTAAATATCACTAGAAGACCTAAGTTTTTTTCTAAAGTAATTGTAACTTTTGGAAAACCTTATTATACAGATAAATCTATTTTAGAAGATAAATCTAAAATTATAAATGAGTCAAAAAAATTAGTTAATATCATATATGATTTGAAATATGGTAATTAAATTTCAAAAAATATTTATATGTATTTTTAAATAAAAGTAGAAACATAATATAAATTAAAAACTGTTTACACTTAAATTAAAAGCTAGAACAGGAAGTTAAAATTTTGAACATAGATTTTTTTCTTAACAGTACAGACCAACCATTTGAACTTGCTCCTGCTTATTTATATTTGTCAAGTGCTGATTTTAGATATGTTACTGGAGTTTCTTGATATTAGCTTGCTCAATATTAATTCTAAATGGTGTCTTAATTTTATATTAAAAATTAAGGAAAATTAATTATTTTTTGACTTTTATGTTAATTTATAGTATAATATAGTTGTAACCAAAATTTTTTTAAAGCACCCTTTTATTGGATGCAGAAAGGATTTAATATGATTAAAGGAAAAATAAAACTTAATGAAGAATCTTCAGTTTATTGCAACAAATGCCGGGCAAAATTAATTACCCCGGGCGACCAAAAAAAGGCTCTTGAAGTGTTCGGAGTAATTCCGAACAAGTGCGTAAAAACAGAATACGGTAAAAGCCTTTGCCCATATAAAGGGCAAAAATAATCATATTAATCAAGAAAAGAGGGAAGGCAACTTCCCTTTTTCTTATTGTATAGGAAACAATATGAAACTTTAAATTACGCAGACTTAAAGTGAAAATAAATCTCTGAGATTTTATTTTCAAAAGAAAAATCGACTTTTATCTTGACTTTATATGGATTTTTCCGTATACAACAAGAAATGTTACCTATATAAAGACCTGCATAAGCCTCACTTATGTAGCTTCGCTACCTTATTCAGTTATCTTTTAACAACCAATCTATTAAATTTAGACTTAATATAATTTTCCAATTTATCCATAAATACATCTGGTTTTATTTCTCTCTTTGCAACTAAATCCAATCCCTTCTCCCAACTAGCTGTCAATTTGGGATTAAGCATATCTGGCATTGATTGTTTAACAATATCATATATATATTCACCCTTCTTAGTTGGTGTTATAATTTGCGTTTTACTATTTATCTGCATATATTTAATTTTTTCCAATTTTTTAATAATCTCACCACGAGTAGCACTTGTACCTATTCCAGCTCCTTTAATTTGCTCTCTCAATTCTTCTTCTTCAATTAACTTACCTGCATTTTCCATTGCAAGTATAATTGAACCCGAATTATACCTACTAAGTGGTGAAGTTTCAGCTTCTTTCAATTCATAATTTTGTACCTCAATATCTTGGCCCTTTTTTAAATTCTTTAAAATTTCTAAATCATTTTCTTTATCATCATCATTTTTTTGACTTTTTTCTTCAGAAATTGTTGATTTATCCACATCTTTTCCACTGTTTGTGGATTGTTTGTTCGCTTTTTTATCAAAAGATTTTAAAATTTCCAAATATCCCTGTTTTATACAAACCTTACCACTCGCAAAAAAAGTTTCTACTTTTTCCTGAGTATTTTCAAGCTCTATTGTAACTTGCACTTTACTATATTCAGCTGGTGGATAAAAAATAGCTAAAAATCTTTTTACAATTACCTGATAAATTTTTTTCTGTAAATCTGGTAATTTTTCAAAATTTTCATATCCTTGACCTGTTGGAATTATTGCATAATGGTCTGTTATCTTACTATCATTCACATATTTTGTTTTTAGTAAATTAGTTGAGTAGTTTTCTTGAACCATTTTCTTTATGTATCCTTGAATTTCTTCATTTTTATAACCTTTTGCAATGCCATTTAAATTTTTCTTAATTTCTTTTGCAATTGCTGACGATAAAACTCTAGCATCAGTTCTAGGATATGTTACTAATTTTTTTTCATATAAATTTTGTATAATATCTAAAGTCTCATCTGGTTTAATTTTAAATCTTTTTGTACATTCATTTTGAATCTCTGCTAAGTTAAACAAAAGTGGTGCATTTTCTTTTTGCTTTGACTTTTTTAATTCAGATATCTTTGCTCTTTTTCCTGCCAAATTTTTAATAAACAATTTTGCATCTTCTTCTTTTTTAAAACCATTCTCATTATATAATTTATTTGATTCCCATAATAAAGATTTTTCATTAACCTTCCACTCAGCTTTAAAAAAAGATTTTTCCTCTCCAAAATCACCAATTATCTTATAATATTTTGTCTTTTTAAAATTTCTAATTTCTCTTTCCCTTTCAACAATCATTCCTAAAACACAAGTCATTACTCTTCCAACAGATATAGATGCCTTATCTTCATTAATACTTTGTGCCAATCTTCTGCCAAAAATAATAGACAATAACCTAGAAAAATTAATTCCAATCAAATAATCTTCCTTTGCTCTTAAATATGCACTATCTGACAAGCTATCATATTCTGACATATCTTTTGCTTCTCTTATACCTCTTAAAATTTCTTCTTCTGTTTGAGAATCTATCCATACTCTCTTTATTTTAATATTTGGATTAGGTTTAGCCATCATTAGTACAAGTCTTTGAATATATTCTCCTTCTCTTCCAGAGTCTCCCGCATTATATATCAATTTAACATCATCTCTATGAATTAAATCTTTAATAATATTAAACTGATTTGCAACATTTGGAATTATTTCATATTTCCATTTTTCAGGTATAAAAGGAAGTGTATCAAGTCTCCAAAATTTTAATTTTTCATCATATTTTTCTGGATAACTCATTGTCACCAAATGACCAACACACCAGGTTATAATCCACTCATCTGACTCCAAATATCCATTTTTTCTATTTGTTTTAATTTTTAAAGCTTTTGCAAATTCCATCGCAACTGATGGTTTTTCTGTTATTAATAATTTTTTATCCATTTTTTCATCCTTTTAATTTATTTTCTATATATTTTTTTGATATTTGTCCAATCACATTGATTCTATGTTTTGTTTCTTCATCTTTAAAATTAAATCTATCTAGTATTCTTGTAATATATTGATTTTCTTCCAAAATTTTTAAACTTATCTTAAAATTTATATCAAAAATAAATGATACAATTCCTATAAATCTATCCAAATTATTTTTCTTTAAAGAATTCTCAACAATTATTTCATTTTTAAATTGTTCAAAAACTTCATCTGAAATCTTCTGCTCTTTAATCCCATCAACATCTTGTTTCCAAAAAACCTCCACAGCCTCGTAGAAAATATCAATCTTATCTGCGTCTCTAATAATTTCTGAAAACAACCTTTCTTTTTCATTCAATGAACTTTCTACCTTTAATTGATTATGATTTTTTATAGCCTTCAAAATAATATTATCATATCTATCATCTACAACATATTTCCTAATATAATTATTTTTTAATAAAATTTCTACACCTAAACTTCCATGATCAACACTCTTTAAATCACTAAAAGTTTTATACACTGAATATTGTTCAAACCTTCCAATATCATGCAAAATACCAATAAGTTCAGCCAACTTAACTTCTTCATCACTCAAATTCAAATCTGTAGCAATCTCTTTACTAACTTTAGAAACTCTAATTGAATGATGAACTTTCCTATCAATATTAATATTTTTTAAATCAAATTTCTTTGTATAAATCAAAAATTCATTTTCAGCTTTTCTTATATCTATCATTATAATCCCTTCCAACTAATATAAATAAAACTATCAATTATTATATCATTCCCACAAAATTTTTTAAAGCAAAAATAAAAAATTATCTTTCCTACTCATAAATTTTGTTACAATTTAGACCTCATTTTGTAAAGTTGGAAGGTTTATATATAAATATACTTTGTTATAGACCGATAAATAAACCCAAGCTATGTTTTTTAAAAAATATTTATACATAAGTATTTAGATCAGCTTACCTTTATGTTACACTGAATTGTAACAATAGCAACGCAATTATAAAACAAAACTATTGATTTTAAGCCAATATTGTTATATAATTTGGAGCAATAGCAAAAAAAGGAAAGGGGCAACTTATATGACATACAATTTTAGAGAAATAGAAAAAAAATGGCAAAATTATTGGGACGAAAATAAAACATTCTACACAGACGTTTG
>CALXSO010000046.1 GCA_944391155.1 uncultured Clostridia bacterium | reverse complement strand
CATTAAAACTATTAGTAATTTCATTAATAAGTGGTATAATATTCATACGGTTAAAACCTCGCTTTCTATTGTTTATCGTTAATTCAATTATAAAGCTTTTTTAGGTTTTTAACCGTTTTTTTATTTTATAAAGGTTTCTTTCATATATCTCCACACTTTGGAAACACTATCACGCACATTGCATTTATTGACAAAGGAATTTGAAGTAGGTTATAATTAGGGCGTATTGACAAAATATGGTGAAAAGAGGAATAAGGGAGTGTCGAAATATGAAATATGATGTAATTATAATTGGAAGTGGATTCGCTGGGGCTACACTAGCTAGAAAATTTGCTGAACATAATAAAAAAGTGTTAGTCTTAGAAAAAAGGAATCATGTTGGTGGAAACATGTATGAGGAAACATTAGATAATAAAGTTAGAGTTCATAAATATGGACCACATATTTTTCATACTAATAATGATAAAGTTTTTGATTTCTTAAAAAACTTTGGTGATTGGTATTTTTATGAACATAGAGTACTAGGAAAAATACAACATAAGTTAGTACCTATTCCATTTAATTTTAAATCTATAGAAATGTTGTATGAACAAAAAGAGGCAACAAAAATAAAAGAAAAATTATTAAAAGAGTATCCTAAGCAGGAAAAAGTTTCAATTTTAGATCTAATTAATAGTAATGATAAAACAATCAAGGAGTTTGGGCAGTTTGTGTATAAAAATGTATTTGAAAATTATACTGCAAAACAATGGAATATTCCCATTAGCAAAATAGATAAATCTGTAATTAATAGAGTACCAGTCATTTTAGGGTATGATGATCGTTATTTTCAAGATAAGATTCAATATATGCCTAAAGAAGGCTATACAGAAATTTTTAGTAATATGTTAACTCATCCAAATATTACTTTAGAACTTTCTACTAATGCTTTAAACATGTTAGAAATAAAAGATGATAAAATATATTATCTTCAGGAACAATTTACTAACCCAATTATTTATAGTGGTGCTATAGATGAACTTTTTTCTTATCAATATGGAGCATTGCCTTATCGCTCTTTGAATCTTGATTTTGAAACGAAGAATATGAACTATTATCAGCCTACATCAGTTGTTAATTATCCTAATGATGAAAAATTTACTCGAATAACTGAATTTAAGTATTTTTCTTGTAATATAGTAGAATCCAATACAACTATTTTAAAAGAGTATCCTAAAAATTATGATTATCGGGATGAAAATTGTATACCATATTATACAATTCAGAATGAAGAAAATTTAAATTTATATTATAAATATTTAGAATTAGCTAATAAAATTTCGAACCTATATATGTGTGGACGTTTGGCTGAATATAAATATTATAATATGGATGCGGTTATAGAAAGAGCGTTAGAGTTATATGAAAAAGTCTCAGAAAAATATTTTAAGTAATATAAAAGAGTTGATAGAAAAATACCCCATTCTAAGAGAAGGCTTTTTCTATGGAATAATTGGAATTACAACTTCAACGATTGATAGTTTGACATTTTTTGTATTAAGAACGGTTAAAGTAAATCTATTTTTATCAAATTTCATTGGAGTAAATGTTGGAATTTTGTTGAGCTTTTTGCTAAATACATTTTTAAATTTTAAACAAACAGATCATTTATTAAAAAAAGCTCTATCTTTTTTCTCAGTAGGATATATAGGATTATGCATTTCAATGTTTATTATGTGGTTATTCGTTGAGGAATTTCATTGGCGAGAATTTTGGGTAAAAATAGCTTCTATTATAATTGTTGCAATTATTCAATTTATTTTAAATAAACTAATTACTTATAGAAAGAAGGATAAAATGAAAACAAATGTTAAAGTAAATGTAAGAAGAAAAAAAAGTAAAAAATTGAATGATAATTTATACATTGTAATACCAGCATACAATGAAGAAGATAATATTGAGAGAGTGGCGCGAGAATGGCACAAAGTAGTGGAGACAATTGGAAATAATTCCAAATTAGTAATTATCAACGATGGTAGCAAAGACGACACATATAAAAAATTATGCAGTTTAAAGAAAGAACTTCCTTGTTTGGAGCCTATAAATAAACCTAACGAAGGTCATGGAGCTACAGTATTGTATGGCTATCATTATGCACTGAAAAAAAACGCATCTTATATTTTCCAAACCGACTCTGATGGTCAAACGATTCCTGAAGAGTTTTATCAATTTTGGGAACAAAGAAAAGATTATGATGCTATTATCGGCCATCGTAACCATCGGCAAGACGGGATATCTCGCATATTTGTTACTAAGACCTTGAAAACTGTTTTATTTGTGATTTTTGGTTTGAAAATAACTGATGCTAATACTCCATTTCGGTTAATTTCTTATGATATTTTAAAAAAATATTATCCGAGAATTCCAGAAAAATTTAATCTATCTAATGTTATGTTAACGGTATTACTAATAGATGGTCATGAAAGAGTAAAATTTGTTCCTATTACATTTAGACCTCGTCAAGGAGGGGAAAATTCGATTAACTTTAAAAAAATCATAAAAATTGGAAAGCAAGCAGTAAATGATTTTATACGAATAAAAAAAGAAATGAAAGGTTATAAAAAACATGAAAGGATGGATTAAAAATCATCAGAAATTAATAATTGCTTTTTTCGTTTTTTTTCTGTCTTATCTATTTTTAACCGTATACAAAAATTTTCCTAATTTTACTGATGAAGCAGATAATATGTTAGCTGCGATGAAAATTGCACGCGGAGGAAGTATTTATTTGGATTATTATGCACATCATATGCCTTTGATGTATTATGTTTTGACTCCTTTTGCTATGTTAGGAATTGCATCTACATATGTATACCGTTTATGCTTTTATGCAATGTTGTCTTTCATATGGGCTTTCATGTATTATCATTATTCTGATAAACTAGATAAAAAACTATTACTTATTTATCCGATTTTATATATTGCTTTCATGGCTAACGAACATAATTATAGTGTTGTTTCGGAACATTTGCAAACTCAAGCATTAGTTATTTTGTTGTTTGAATTAATTTTATTTAGTAAGACAAAAAAAATATCATTGTATAGTGAAGTTATAATTGCAATATGCGTTTTCACTTCTGTTTTTTCTGTTTTTTCTTCAGTTATTAGTATTGGAGTTTTAGCTTTAGTTGTTTTTGCTATAGAGATTAGAGAATATTTTATCAAAAAAACAAAAGTATAAATAAATTTATAATTTATATATTTAAAAAGTATAAAAGACTCATAGTGTTAATACTCTTACCATTTGTATTAATAATCTTTTATTATTTTATAAACGGCAGTATCTATGAGTTTTATCGACAAGCATTTTATTTTAATACTCAAATTTATTCAAATTATCAGGCATATCCTAATAACCCGCTTATGATAATAATTTACACAATTTCAAACTATTTTTTCACTATAAAAGATCATTTTATGCTATTGTTTTCTTCTCCAACTGTAGAAGATATCATAGAATTGTTATTTTTAGTAGGACCATTTTTATATTTAATTAATGATAGAGATAAAAATAAGTATTTAATATTTATTTACGTTGTTTTTTGTGGCAATAGAACTTTTGATGGCTTTCACGCATTAGCGTATTATGCTTGTGCAATAATTTTAACATTTAAAGCAATAGACAAATATAAAAAAGAATATTCTTTCGGATTAATTATTTTTTCATTGTTGTCTTATATGCCACTTTTATCGAATCTGGCTATTCCAATAGAAGATGTCAAAGTGATAAATGATAATTATGATTATATGACTGTACAGGCAATTACTGAGCAAGAAAATGATGTGTATTATTTAAATTTAGCAATAGAAAATTATGTAAATACTAACCGCTTTCCCGCAACGCGTGCTATGACAATATTTCCTTGGTTTCAAGATATGTTTGAAGACGAACTTTTGGCAGATTTAAAGAAAAATCAACCCAAAATAATCTCTTATTCACCTATATCAAATGTGTGGGGCTATGTTTATCAAGATTATCTTGAAAAAATAGATCCATACATTAAAGAAAATTACACATATACAAATATGATTCGAATTGGGGCTGAATCTAATACATGGGTTAAAAATGATTATGTAGAAGAAGTAGAAAATAAATTAAATATTCAGATACCAGATTACACAAATGGTTATGGTAGTTTAGTAGAACTTCCTGCTTCAAATACGATAGCCAGTCAAATAAAGTTTGAAGATAATCATGTAGATAGCATTGATTTAAAATTTAATACTTATGGTCGCCTTAATTTTTCAAAAATCAAAATTACATTAAGAAATAGTGAAAAAGATAGAATTTATAGTAATATTATTTCAGCTAGTCAACTCAAGCAGGATGCTGTTTTTAAAATAATGCTTGATGTTGACGTGAACATAGATAAACCATACACTTTAGAAATTAGCAATGTAGATAGTTATGAGAATAATTTTATTGGTCTTTATGGAATAATTTTAAAGAATGATAATAATGATAATTATGTTATATTAAATAATCAGCGGAGTGATTATGAATTATATATGAATATATATTATGGTAGATAAACAAAAAGGCAGAAATTTATGCTAAAATTATTCGATTACCAATAACTTGAAGTAGCGAGTCCCAAGCAAAATGACATGGACACATATATCATCCACAATGTGATGAACGAGAGAATTAATATTGAGAAGGGTGTTATTAACTTCTCTTTTTTTTGTACACATTTATCACTTGTAAGCATACATTAAAGTGAGGGGTGAAGTTATGGCTTTATATAAAGAAATCGTAACGAAAGCAGTCATTGGAAAAGGAAAGAAATATTTCAAAAACAGCTAT
>CALXSO010000045.1 GCA_944391155.1 uncultured Clostridia bacterium | reverse complement strand
TTTTTTGTCTGTGTTAAGTTGGAAAAAAACTTGCATAAAATGATAATCTTGATAAAAAGAAATCTCACTTTTTAGTGAAATTTCTTTTTATTAAGATATTATGCTTTTTTCTTTCTTATTGTTTTTTTTATTTCTTTTTCAACATCTTCTTTTTCACTTTCTTCCCATTTTTCCCCTTCTTTAGGTTTATTCCAAGATATATAGTCACATGATGCTGGATTATTTTCGCATATATAATAATTTCTTCTTCTTCTTGTTTTTCTTACTTGTACTTTTCCGCCACATTTTGGACAAGGTATATCTATTGTTTGTATTATCGGTTTAGTATTTTTACATTCTGGATATCCTGGACAAGCTAGGAATTTGCCGTATTTACCGTATTTATATACCATCATTCTTCCACATTTTTCACATTGTACGTCTGATACTTCATCTTCTATTTTGACATGCTCTAATTCTTTTTCTACTTTTTCTACTTCTTCTTCAAATGGTCCATAGAATTCTCTTATCATTTTTTTCCATTCTTCTTTTCCTTCTGCTATTTCATCAAATTCATCTTCTATTTTTGCTGTGAATTCTACATTTATTACGTCTTGAAAATTTTCTGTTAATAGTTTGTTTACTACTTTCCCTAATTCTGTTGGATAGAGCTGTTTTTGAATTTTTTCTATATATCTTCTTTCTAATATTGTTGTAATTATTGGAGAATATGTACTTGGTCTTCCTATTCCTTTTTCTTCTAATGCTTTTACTAAACTTGCTTCTGTATATCTTGGTGGTGGTTCAGTAAAGCTTTGCTTTGGGTTTAATTTTTGTAATAATACTTCTTGTTTTTCTTCTAATTGTGGTAACATTCTTTCTTCTTTTTCTTCTTCTCCATCTGTTCCTTCTACATATAAAGTCATGAATCCTTTAAATTTTAGGTTTTGACCATTTGCTTTAAAGTCATATTCATTTACTTTTATATTTACTGACATTGTGTCATATATAGCTGGTTTCATTTGACTTGCCATAAATCTATTATAGATTAATTTATATAATTTATATTGGTCTTTCGTTACCGCTTCTTTTATTTCTTCTGGTGAAATATTAATATATGTCGGTCTTATTCCTTCATGTGCGTCTTGTGCATCTTTGTTTGTTTTATAATATCTGTTTTCATAAAATTCTTCACCATATATTTTTATAATTTCTTCTTTTGCTACTGCTCTTGCTTCTTCTGATATTCTTGTTGAGTCTGTTCTCATGTATGTAATTAGTCCGATTGTTCCTTTTTCTGGTATTTTTACTCCTTCATAAAGACCTTGTGCTATTGACATAGTCTTTTTTAGTGTGAAACCTAATTTTCTTGATGCTTCTTGTTGCATTGTGCTTGTTGTGAATGGTGGTGCAGGTGTTCTTTTTCTTTCTCCTTTTTTTACTTCTGTTATTATATATTTTTGATTTTTTATATTTTTTAATATTTCATCACATTCTTCTTTTTTGTGTATCTCTTGTTTTTTTCCGTCTTTTCCATAAAATCTTGCTTCAAATGTTTTCTTACTCTTTTTATCTTCTAATTCTGCATATATATTCCAATATTCCTCTGGAATAAATTTTTCGATTTCTTCTTCTCTGTCTACTATTAATTTGACTGCTACTGATTGTACTCTTCCAGCTGATAATCCTCTTTTTACTTTTTTCCAAAGTACTGGACTTATTTTATATCCCACAATTCTATCTAAAACACGTCTTGCTTGTTGTGCATCGACTAAATTAATGTCTATATCTCTTGATGATTTTATTGCTTTTTGTACTGCTGTTTTTGTAATTTCATTGAATGTTACTCTTGTTATTTTTTCTTTATTTTCTTCTAATATTTTTGCTAAATGCCATGCAATTGCTTCTCCTTCTCGGTCAGGGTCAGTTGCTAAATATACTTTTTTTGCTTTTTTTGCTTCTTTTTTTAATGATTTAATTAATTCTCCTTTTCCTCTGATATTTATGTATTGAGGCTCAAAGTCATGTTCTATATCAATTCCCATTTTTGATTTTGGTAAATCTCTAATATGTCCCATTGATGCTACAACTTTTGTGTTTCCTCCTAAGAATTTTTTTATGGTATTAGCTTTTGCGGGCGATTCCACTATAACTAATTTATCGGCCATTATATCCTCTCCCTAATTTTTATTCTATTATAGTATTCTAGCTTAAATTTTTGAATTTTGCAAGTTTTTTATCAATCTTCTTGTATTTTTTACTTCTTTTATTTAATTATTATTTTTAATTTGAGCTTGTAATGTTAATAGGAACCTTTCAATAATATTGACAAGATTCCTATTTAAGTGTATATAAAAATTTCATTTGTTATTCTATTTTTTGATTTTCATTGAATTTTGCGAAAATATTTTTAAAATATGATAACTTTTATGTATTTTTAGCTTGTTTTTTATCTTGTTTTTTATATCTTATTTTTTTGTGTATTATTTTTATATTCTAACTTTTTATTAGCTTATTATTTTGATATCTTTATTTTAGTTAAAACATTGTTTTCGTTAAATCACATATTATATCCTCTACTCCAATTGGAGTTACTTCATTATTTTTAAATAAATCTAGTATTTTTTCTAATTTATTCTCATCATTTGTTAAATATTTTATATCTTTTCTTTCTACTTTAGTTCCTTCTGGTAAATATTCTGTTTTTACTACACTTATTCCAAATTTACTATTTTTTCCGTTTATAAATTCTTCTTCATTGATTTTTTTATAGTATTCTAATTTTATTGGATGATAAATTTTTTCCTCCTCTAATTTTTCTTTTTCAATAAAAATTCCTCCAAAGAATGTTTTCAATTTGTTTCTCCTTTCTTATTTTCTTTTGTGCACTTTTTTATAATACTCCTTTTTTATTTATATTTCAAGCTTTTTTCGTCGCGTGATTTTACAATTTGCGACATAAGGTTAAAATAAATTAAATCGATGACTTTTGATTTTTTAGTTACTATTATTTCTATTTACTTTTTGCTAATATTTTTGTATAATACTATTATTGATAGGGAGATTTTAGAAAGAAGGTTTTTATGAATTTAACAATTGATGATGCAAAAATTCTACTAAAGAAACATTTTGGTTATGAAGATTTTAGAAGTGGTCAACTTGAAATTATTTCTCATATTTTATCTGGTCAAGATACTCTAGGTATTATGCCTACTGGTGCTGGTAAATCTATTTGTTACCAAATTCCTGCAATGCTTTTTAATGGTGTTACTATTGTAATCTCTCCTTTAATTTCTCTTATGAAAGATCAGGTTGATAATTTAAATCAAATTGGCATTCCAGCGACTTTTATTAATAGTTCTTTGTCTTCAGGTCAATATGTTAAAACTATTAATAATGCATATAATGGTTTTTATAAGATTATTTATGTTGCTCCTGAAAGACTTAATTCTGAAAGATTTTTAGATTTATTACAAAAAATTGATGTTTCAATGTTTGCAATTGATGAAGCTCATTGTATTTCACGTTGGGGTCATGATTTTAGACCTAGTTATATGGAAATTGCTGATGTTATTTTAAATTTACCTAAAAGGCCAATAGTTACTGCTTTTACTGCAACAGCAACTGTTGATGTTAAAAATGATATTATTAATTTGTTGCATTTGTCTAATCCTTTTGTTCTTACTACTGGATTTGATAGAAAAAATTTGTATTTTTCTGTTAAGTCTCCTGAAAATAGAAAAAAGTTTGTTATTGAGTATATTCAGTCTCATTCTGATGTTTCTGGTATTGTTTATTGTTTGACTAGAAAGTCTGTTGATATGCTGTATGATACTTTAAATAAATTATCTATTAGTGTAAGTAAGTATCATGGCGGTATGACTGATAAGGAAAGAAATTTAAGTCAAGAGGATTTTGTTTATGATAGAACTAGTGTTATGATTGCTACTAATGCCTTTGGTATGGGAATTGATAAATCTAATATTAGATATGTTATTCATTATAATATGCCTCGTGATTTGGAGAGTTATTACCAAGAAGCTGGACGTGCTGGTAGAGATGGGGATTTTTCTGATTGTATTTTGCTTTTTAGTCGTGCAGATATTGTTACTAATAAATTGCTTATTGAACAGGGTTCTTCTGAAAGAACTCATTCAATTGAGATAAAAAAGTTGAATGATATGGTTGATTATTGTAATACTGATAAATGCCTTAGAAAATATATTTTGGAATATTTTGGCGAAATGCCTTCTTTTTCAGAGTGTAATAATTGCAGTAATTGTGATTCTGAGATAGAGGTTACTGATATTACTACTGATAGCCAAAAAATTTTCTCTTGTATTAAAAGAATGCATGAACGATTTGGTCTTGCTCTTGTTTCAGATGTTTTGAAGGGGGCTAATTCTGCTAAAATTAGATCTTTGGGATTTAATAATTTGTCTACTTATTCTATTATGAAAGATTATTCTAAGGATACTATTAAGGATTTAATTTCTTTTTTGATATCTGAGAATTATATTTCTACTGTTGGTGAACAATATCCTGTTTTAAAACTTACATCTTTGGCTAATGATGTTTTGTTTAATCAAAAAAAAGTTTTTATTAAAAGAAAAATAGAAAAATTGAGTGATAAAAATTCTAAACTAATAGCTAGTACAAATTATGAGGATTTTGATACTGATTTATTTAATATTCTTAAAGATCTTAGAATGAGTTTGTCTAAGGATTTAGGAATTCCTCCTTTTATTATTTTTGCTGATGTTTCTTTAAAGCAAATGGCTAAGTTTTATCCTACAAGTTCTGAGGAATTTCTTTATATTGATGGTGTTGGTGATTATAAACTTTCAAAATATGGTAAGGTATTTTTGGATGTTATTAATAAATATTTAAGTATGCATAATGTTAAAAAAGCTGATATTACACTTTCATCAGTTGAATCAAGTGATACTTCTTCTGTGGTGTATGATAATGATCAAAGTTATGAACATAGATTGAAGGAAAAATCTCATAAGGAGGATACTAAAATTGTGACTTATAATTTATTTATGGAAGGAAAAACTCCTGATGAAATTTCTAATATTCGAGGTCTTACTTTAAATACTGTTCAAAATCATTTGATTGCTTGTTTTGAAAATGGATTGCCTATTGATTTGAATAATTATATTGATATGGATGCTAAAGATTTGGTTTTTGATGCTTTTCGTAAGTGTGGAATTGAAAAGTTGAAACCTATTAAAGATGCTTTACCAAGTAGCATTTCTTATTTTGATATTAAATATTTTTTGGTTTGTTTTAAAAAAGAAGAAGAGATTTTTTAGAGGCTACTGAAAAAGTAGCCTCTTTTTTTAATTTCCTCTTCTCTTTTAATATGCTTTGAGTTATTTTCTTGAGTATAATTTTATTAATTATATTATTTTATTTAACATCTTTTATGATTTTATAGATTTCTTTAATAATTTTTTTATTATTATTTCTTTTGGTGTAAATACAGAGTATTTTATTATGTATTTTTGTATAGGGTTGAAAAAAATATCTAGTAATAATATATTTTTTATTTTGAATTGTATTCCTTTGTTTTTTAAATAATCACATGTATATAATTTGCAAGATATACATTTTGCTGAACATTTTTTGTCTTTTAAGTATTCACATATAACTAATTTACCGTTTAAATTTAAGGGACCTAAAATTTTGTTTTTATAATGTCTACAACAACCTACTTCTGATGAAGTTTTTAATTTTTCTCCACATTTATTATCTTTAAATTCACAAAGTTTTTTATTTGTAAATTCATTGTCTAAAAATGAACAAACTTCATCATAAATATAGTTATACCTATCTTCTACTTTTTCTATAAAAACTACTTCTATTGCTTTTATAAAATCACTATGATTTTGATTGTTTTGATTGTAATTGATTATATAAAATGTAATTTTTTTGTTTGTTTCTCCTTTTTTTCTTATTTTTGTTGTGATTTTTTCAATATTTTTAATTATTTTTTTTATAATTTTTCTATTTGTATTTTTTAGATTTATTTTAAATTCTAAATTTTGATTTTTTATTATTGTTTTCCAGTCTTTTCCATTTATGCTTAAAACATCAATTGTACTGTTGTTGTACTTATTGTATACTATGTTATAATTTGTTTTCACTTTCTTTTCCTCTCTTATTTTGCATTAATTATAGCATATTTGTTTTTTGTTGTAAATGGATATATTTTTATTTTTTGTATAAAGTATCACTTTTAGTTATAGTTTTTTTGGTTTTTTTATTGACTTTTTATATTTTTCTGTGCTAAATTATATATGTATAGATAATTTATCTATGGTTGACTGATGGGTTGTTTCATTTAAGAAAGGGGAATCATTATGTCTATTTTTAGAAACAGTTCCGGTAATCGTAGTGGTAGTATGGATAGCGATGGTACACTTCGCGATTCTAATGGTCGTATGTCTGGTACTTATCACGGTGGTGAAATTCGCGATCGTAGTGGTAATTTAACAGGCAGGGTTAGTCGTGATGGAACTATTCGGGACAAATCTGGCAATTATGTCGGTAAGGTCAGTGGTGATGGAACTATTCGCGACCGCAATGGTAACTATGTAGGAAGATATGGAGATTAATTTTCTAAATGTTGCTAAACTCATTTAAAGGTTCTTATTAGATCCTTTCCAAAGTCCAGTTCTTATGAACTGGATTTTGGTTTTTTTTTATATTTTAAAATTGTTTCTTTCTGTTTAGTTTTACTTTTTAAAGTAGTTCCAATGATTGGTATATTTTTTCGTTATTGTCAATGGAAAGTGGTCAAGTATATGTTTACTTAGACTTTCTATAGAGTATGATTATTGGCTTTTTTATTTTTAATTATATTAATTTGATTTTTTCTTTTTTAGTGTAATAAAAACTAGCCAAGAACTAGTACACTAATTCTTGGCTGGTTTTT